>DATLVT010000446.1:0-3565 GCA_035577105.1 Polyangia bacterium | reverse complement strand
TTCCAGGGCGTCAGCGCGACGCTGGCGCTGCCGCCCGGCTGGCGGCTGTTGCACGCCGCCGGTGCGGACGGTGTCAGCACGACGTGGCTGCGCGAGTGGACGTTGCTGGAGCTGTTTCTGGTCCTGATCTCGGCGCTGGCGGCGGGAAAGCTGTTCGGCCCGCGCGCCGGCCTGCTGACGCTGGCGGCTCTGGGCTTGACCGTGACCCAGCCGGAGGCGCCGCAGTGGTTGTGGCTGGCCGTGCTGCTGGGCGAGGCGCTGGCCCGCGTGTTGCGCGACGGCAAGCTGGGCCGGCTGGTGCAGCTTTACCAGCTGGGCGCGTGGATCGCGCTGGTGCTGGTGGTGGTGCCGTTCGCCGTGCAGGAGCTGCGGGTGGGGCTGTTCCCCGCGCAAGAGACGGAACGATCGATGGAATCGCGCGTGAGCTATTTCCAGGAGGAGATCCCGGCCGCTCCGGCGCCCATGGCGCAGGAGGCGCAAGAACGGGACAGCGAGGCGGCGATGAAGCGGTCCGTGCTGGGAAAGATGAAGGGGGCGACGGGCGCCGACGCAGGAAGCATCGCGGACGTCCTGGGCTCTTCCCAGGGTGGGCTGGCTGCCATCGGAAACCGCGGCGGCGCCGCTGGCAGTGGAATGGCCGGCTTGTCGTCGCGCAAGGCGAGCGCGTCCATTCCACGCCCGGCGGCCGGCGCCGCCAGCGCCCAGGCGCAGAACCTGACCACCTACGATCCGTCGGTGGTCGTGCAGACCGGCCCGGGCCTGCCGCGCTGGCAGTGGCGCACCATCAACCTGACCTGGAACGGTCCCGTCGACCGCGGGCAGCGCCTGTCGCTGTGGCTATTGTCGCCGGCGGTCGGCACCGTGCTGGCTTTCCTGCGCGTGATCCTGCTGGCGGTGCTGGCGCTGGTCTTGCTGCGCAGCAGTCGCGGGTTCTTTCGCGGCTGGTTCAGCCGGGCGGCGGGCGCCGCGGCGGTGCTGATGTTGCTTGCGTCCGTCGCCGCGCCGGCCCGGGCCCAGGCCGCCGAATTTCCTCCCGAAGATCTTTTGAAGGAGCTGCGCGAGGGGCTACTGGAAAAACCGAGCTGCGGCAACGCCTGCGCCACCATCGGTCGGATGGCGATCGAAGCGGCGCCCGATCGGCTGCGGCTGCGTCTGGAGGCCAGCGCCGCGGCGCCGGCGGCCGTGGCCTTGCCGGGACACCGCGACCACTGGGTCCCGGTCGACGTCCTCATCGACGGGAAACCCGGTCCAAACATCCTTGGTTCGGATGACGGCTCGCTGTGGCTGCTGCTGCCGGTCGGCAATCATCAGATCGTTCTGGATGGTCCGCTGCCGTCGCGCGATGTCGTCCAGATTCCGCTGCCGCGCAAGCCGCACGTGCTGACGTCGACGCTGCACGGCTGGCGACTGGCCGGCGTCGGTGATGACGGCGAGATCGCCGATACGCTGCAGCTCACGCGCGAAGCCCGCCGCGGGGCCGGCGACAACGACGACGGCAGCGGAAAAAACGCCGCCGGTGGCGCGGCGCTGGGCGCCAGCAGCTTGCCGCCGTTCGTCATCGTCCAGCGCACCCTGCTGCTGGGACTCAAGTGGCAGGTCCAGACCCGGGTCACCCGGGCCACGCCGACGGGCGTGGCCGTCCTGTTGAACGTGCCGCTCCTGCCCGGGGAGTCGCCGCTGGGTGAAAAGCTGCGCATCACGCAAGGAAGCGTGGCGGTGACCTTGGCTCCGGACGAGACCGAGACGGCCTGGACGTCGGCCCTGGACCAGCGCGCCCAGTTGAACCTGCAGGCGGCGGCCTCTCCGTCCTACAGCGAGGTGTGGCGGCTGGATCTGGCGCCCATCTGGCACGCCGAGGTGACCGGCATCCCGCCCGTGCAACAGGCGTCGGAGAACGAACGTCTGCCGCAGTGGCGCCCCTGGCCCGGCGAGAGCGTGACGATCAAGGTGACCCGACCCAGCGGCAGCGACGGCCAGACGCTGACCATCGAGCGCGCCAGCCTGGCGCTGACCCCGGGCGCGCGCAGCAGCAAGGCGATCCTGACGCTGGAGCTGCGCTCCAGCCGGGGCGGGCAGCACGTCGTCACGCTGCCGGGCGGCGCCACGCTGGAGGCGCTGGTCGTCGACGGCGTGCAACAGCCGCTGCGCACCGAGGGCGAAAGGGTGACCTTGCCGCTGAAGCCCGGGCACCAGTCCGCCGAGCTGACGTATCGCGATCCCGCGGGTCTGGGCGTCCTTTATCGGTCGCGACTCCCCACCCTGGGGGTGTCCGCCAGCAATTTTCAGGTCGAGGTGCAGATGCCGACCGAACGCTGGATCCTGTTCCTGGGCGGACCGCGCCTGGGACCGTCGGTGCTGTTCTGGAGCCACCTGCTTGTCCTGTTGCTGGTGGCCCTGGCGCTGGGGCGATCGACGCTGACGCCGCTGCGCGCGCATCACTGGGTGCTGCTGGGCCTCGGTCTTTCGCAGTTGCCGATCCCGGCCGCGGCGATCGTGGCCGGATATTTTCTGGTCATGGGAACGCGCCGCCAGCACGCGGCGCTGGGTGGTCGCTGGCTGTTCGATCTGCGCCAGCTGGGCCTGGTGGTCTGGACCGCGGTGGCGCTGGCGCTGCTGTTCGTCGCCGTGAAGGAAGGATTGCTGTCGACACCCGACATGCACATCGCCGGCAACAACTCTGATCGGTCGACGCTGCGCTGGTTCGCCGATCGCGTCGGCGCCACGCCGCCCCAGGCGTGGGTGCTTTCGCTGCCGCTGATTCTCTATCGACTGGCGATGCTGGCCTGGGCCCTGTGGCTGGCCGTCGCCCTCATTCGCTGGTCACGCTGGGCCTGGTCCTGCTTCACCACGGGCGGCCTGTGGCAGCCGCTGCGCGCGCCGAGACGCTCGCCCGTGGCGCCGAGCAAGCCTTAAAGCACGGCCTTCCAGCGCTCGACGATGGTGCGCAGCTCGGCCAGCTCGGCGGGACGCATGTTGGGCAGGGGCGGGCGCACGGTGCCGCCGGTCAGGCCGACCATGGTCATCATCTCTTTCATGACGGTGACCTCGTAGCCCTTGCGCACGCCCCGGAAGGCGTACAGCGGCGTCACATAGTCGTTCATCAGGCGCTGCAAGGTGGCGCTGTCGCCGCTGGCGGCCGCCTCGTGAAGCTGAAGGGACAGCTTGGGCGCCACCACTGAAATGCTGGAGGTGTACGTGCGGATCCCCAGCGAATAGTAGGCCGGCACGCAGTCGTCGCCGGCGCCACCGATCCAGTAAATGCGATCGCCGACGCGGTGGATGATCTGCTGGTACTTGCGCATGTCGGCCTGGCCGTCCTTCCACGCGGTCAGCGTGGGAACCTTGGCTGCCAGCTTCTCCACCCAGGCGGGGCCGGGGCTGACCCAGTCGCGGCTGTACACCAGGAAGGCCAGCGGCGTGGCGGCGCCGATGGCGGCGTAGTACTCGGCCAGCCCTTCTTCGTCGGCGTTCGGGTAGTACGGGGGCAGGGCCAGGATGGCGTCGGCGCCGGCGCGCGCCGACTCCTGGGCCAGGCTGATGCCGATGGCCCGGTTGAACCCGGTGC
>DATLVT010000445.1:0-4254 GCA_035577105.1 Polyangia bacterium | reverse complement strand
AGATCCGGGTGATGAACATCTCGAAGAAGGAACTGCACAAGACGCTGCGCAAGTTCAAGGGCGCGTCCTGGGACCAGAGCCCCATCTTCAAGAAACTGTACGAGGAAGAGTTCGGCCAGCTGGGCGGCGAGCCGTACGGCTGCCTGGTGGGCGATTACTACTTCGACCACAGCGCGCCGGACGTCGAGATGCTGGGCGAGATGTCGAAGATCTCGGCGGCCATTCACGCCCCCTTCATCTCGGGGACGGCGCCGTCGCTGCTGCAGATGGAATCGTGGGGCGAGCTGTCCAACCCGCGCGATCTGACCAAGATCTTCACCACGCCGGAGTACGCCGGCTGGCGGTCACTGCGCGATTCGGACGACGCCAAGTACCTCGGCCTTACCATGCCACGGTTCTTGGCCCGTCGACCTTACGGCGCCAAGACCAACCCGGTGGAAGAGTTCGACTTTGAAGAGGACACCACCGGCGCGGACAGCAGCAAGTACGCCTGGGCCAACGCGGCCTATGCCATGGCGGTCAACATCAACCGCTCGTTCAAGCTGTACGGCTGGTGCTCGCGCATCCGCGGCATCGAATCGGGCGGCTCGGTCGAAGGTTTGCCCACGCACACCTTCCCCACCGACGACGGCGGCGTCGACATGAAGTGCCCGACGGAGATCGCCATCAGCGACCGGCGGGAGGCCGAGCTGGCCAAGAACGGCTTCATGCCGCTCATTCACAAGAAGAACTCTGACTTTGCCGCCTTCATCGGCGCCCAGTCATTGCAAAAGCCGGGCACCTACGACGACCCCGACGCCACGGCCAACGCCAACCTCGCAGCTCGACTGCCCTATCTGTTCGCCACCTGCCGCTTCGCGCACTATCTCAAGTGCATCGTCCGGGACAAGATCGGATCGTTCAAGGAACGAGACGCCATGCAGAACTGGCTGCAGACCTGGATCCTTCAGTACGTCGACGGCGATCCCCAGCACTCCAGCGAGGAAGTGAAGGCGCGAAAGCCGCTGGCAGCCGCCGAGGTGATCGTCGACGAGGTAGAGGGAAATCCCGGGTACTACACGTCGAAGTTCTTCCTGCGCCCGCACTACCAGCTGGAAGGGCTGACCGTGTCGCTGAGGTTGACCTCGAAGTTACCGTCGGCGAAAGGCGGCTGAGATCACGAGAGTGTGAGAGATATGGTCGCCGCGGGGCTGGGCGATCCAACCGACAGAAGAAGACAAGGAGATAGGTCATGGCAGTCGATATGTTCCTAAAGATCGATGACATTAAGGGTGAGTCCGTTGATAAGACCCACAAGGACGAAATTCAGGTCCTCTCGTGGAGCTGGGGCCTGTCCCAGTCCGGCAGCACGCACGCCGGGCCTGGTGGCGGCGCGGGGAAGGTGAACGTTCAGGATCTGTCGTTCACCAAACACATCGATACATCGACGCCGAACCTCATCAAGATGTGCTGCAACGGCAAGCACTTCAAGCAGGCGCTGCTGACGGTGCGCAAGGCCGGCGAAAAACCGCTGGAGTACCTGAAGATCAAGCTGGTCGACGTGCTGATCTCCGCGGTCTCCACCGGCGGCAGCGGCGGCGAGGATCGCCTGACCGAGAACGTGACCATCAACTTCGGCAAGTTCGAGGTCGTCTATACCCCGCAGAAGGCGGATGGTTCGGGCGGCGCCGAGATCCCGGTGGCCTGGAACATTCCGGCCAACCACGAAGGTCTGGGCTAGTTAACGCTGCGACGACTCCTCGCTCTCGGTTGTCATCCGGGAGCGAGGCTTCTTCGCGTGTTGATCTGCGAGCTGCATCATGACCGCCGAGGAGAGCGTCCGCGCGGGGCGCCTGGAGGAGGCATTGGCCGAGCTTCAGGGCCGGGTGCGCAAGCAAGCGGCCGACCCGCGCCTGCGAGTCTTTCTGTTTCAACTCTTGGCCGTCATGGGCCAGTGGGAGCGCGCTCTCACCCAGCTGAAGGTCGCGTCCGATCTGGATCCGTCGACCATCGGCATGCTGAAGACCTATCAAGAGGCGCTGCGCTGCGAGGTGCTGCGCGCCGACGTGTTTGCCGGCAAGAAGACGCCGCTGCTCTTCGGCGAGCCCTCCGAATGGATGGCCTGGGTGGTCCAGGCGCTGAAGCTGAGCGCCGAAGAAAAGTTTGAAGAAGCGGCCGCCCTGCGCGACAAGGCCTTCGAGGCGGCGCCGGCCACGTCGGGGAAGATCAACGATCAACCCTTCGCCTGGATCGCCGACGCGGATCCACGGCTGGGACCGGTGCTGGAGGCGGTGGTGAACGGCCGCTATTACTGGATCCCGTTTGGTCGGTTGCGCGAGGTGCGGGTGGAAAAGCCGGTCGACCTGCGCGACGTGGCCTGGACGCCCGCCAGTCTGACGCTGGCCAATGGCGGGGAGACGGTGGCTTTGATCCCGACGCGCTATCCAGGCTCGGAGTCTTCGCCCGATTCAAGGCTGGTGATGGCCCGGGCCACGGAGTGGGTGGAACGGCCGGGCTCGATGTATCTGGGATTGGGGCAGCGCCTCCTGGCCACGGACCAGGGGGAGTTTCCGCTGATGGACGTGCGCACCATCCAGCTGGACGTCGTCGCCGACACGACCCAGCCGGAGCAGCCGGCGGCGCCGACCGACCCCGCATGACCAATGGCAGAGCTGACGCAGAAAGAGCGGCTGCAGCCGTCATTGCTCGACCGGCTGACCGACGACGAACCGACTGAGCGGCAAGAGTCGCGCGACAAGCGCGTGCTGTCGCCGGCGCGGCTGCGCGAGTGTGTGCGGCGCGACCTGACCTGGCTCCTCAACACCACCAACCTGGCCAGCCTGCAGAATCTGGACGAGCATCCCGAGGTGGCGCGGTCGGTGGTGAACTTTGGAATGCCCGACCTGGCCGGGCACACCGCGGGCAGCATCGATCTGCGGGCCATGGAGCGGCTGCTGTCCAAGGTGATCTTTGACTTCGAGCCGCGGCTGCTGAAGAGCACGGTGAAGATCCAGCTGGTCACCGACGAACAGAAGATGAACCACAACGCCATGTGCTTCGACATCGAGGCCGAGCTGTGGGCACAGCCGCTGCCGCTGCGGCTGTTTCTGCGCACCGAGATCGATCTCGAGAACGGCGGCGTCAGCGTCTCCGATCTCGGCGGCGCGGGGCGCTGACGTGGATCCACGCCTGCTGCAGTATTACAACCGCGAGCTGCAGTACGTGCGGGAGATGGGCGCCGAGTTCGCCAAGGAGTTTCCCAAGGTGGCGGGGCGGCTGGGCCTGGAGACCTTCGAATGCTCGGACCCGTACGTCGAGCGGCTGCTGGAGGGATTCGCCTTCATGGCGGCCCGGGTCCATCTGAAGATCGACGCGGAGTTCCCGCGCTTTTCGCAGCACCTCCTGGAGATCGTCTATCCGCACTACCTGGCCCCCACGCCGTCGATGGCCGTCGTTCAGATGCAGCCCAACCAGGGCGAAGGGGCGCTGGCGCTGGGCTATCAGGTGCCGCGCGCGACGGCGATGCGCAGCGTGCTGGGGCGGGGTGACCAGACCTCGTGCGAATATCGGACCGCCCACGACGTGACGTTGTGGCCGCTGGAGCTGACCCACGCCGAGTACACGGGGTACGTGGGCGATCTGGGCGACGTGACGCTGCCCGGGCGGGCGCGGGCGGCGTTGCGCCTGAAGCTGCGGACCACGGCCGGCCTCAATTTTTCCGAGCTCGCGCTGAACGACCTGACGCTGTTCCTGCGCGGCAGCGACGAGCTGCCGACGCGGCTTTACGAACAGATCATCGGACGGGCGCTGGCCATCCTGGTGCGACCGACGACGCGGCCGGCGCCCTGGCAGCACCTGGTCGTCGAGCGGCCCACGTCGCCGGTGGGGTTCGAGGATGAAGAGGCGCTGTTGCCCTATGGGCCGCGGTCGTTTCAGGGCTATCGCCTGCTGCACGAGTATTTCGCCTTTCCGGCGCGCTATCTGTTCGTCAAGCTGAACGAGCTGGGGCCCGCGGTTCGAAAGTGCGTCGGGCAAGAGCTGGAGATCCTGGTCCTCACCGACACGCACGAGCGCAGCCTGGACGGCAGCATCAGCGCCGACAACCTGTCGCTGTTCTGCACGCCGGCGGTCAATCTGTTCCCGAGACGGGCCGACCGCATTCACCTCACCGAGGCGACCACCGAGTACCACGTCGTTCCCGATCGCACGCGGCCGATGGACTTCGAGGTCTACGCGGTGAAGGAGGTCGTCGGCTACGGCGCCAGCACCGAGGTC
>DATLVT010000444.1:0-2316 GCA_035577105.1 Polyangia bacterium | reverse complement strand
TGGCTGGCCGCTATGACCTGATCACGCTGTTCGACATGCTGGAGCACGTCGGCCAGCCGCGGACGCTGCTGGCCGACGTGGCGTCCTGCCTGAAGCCGGGCGGCGCGGTGGCGATCAAGACGCCCAACATCGACTGCCCGGAGCGCGACGTGTTCGGCCCGCACTATCATTCGCTGAAACGCGAGCACCTGGTCTATTACAGCGCGTCAGGGCTGAAAGCAGCGGCGGCCAGCGTCGGCCTGACGCAGGTTCACGGAACGTCGGCGTCACACCTGCTGGTCGGTTTCGTGGGCGCGCAGACCACCGCGCAATGGGTGGACGCCGATCGGGGCGCCGATCTGGTGGCCTGTTTTCGCAAGGCACCGGCGGCGGCTGGCGCGTTGCCATCAGGTCGGTAACGGGTATAGTCACCGCGCTAAAAAATGGCCTCACCTACTGTCTCATTGGTTATCCCCGCGCTGAACGAAGAGCAGGGGATCGTGGCCACGATCAAACGTGCACCCCCCGAAATTCACGAGATCATCGTGGTCGACGGCGGCAGCAAGGACGACACCGCCGCGCGCGCGCGCGCCGCCGGCGCCAAGGTGATCGTCGAGCCGCGCCGTGGGTATGGTCTGGCGTACAAGGAAGGGTTCGCGGCGGCCACCGGCGAGCTGATCGCCACGGCCGACGCCGACGGGACCTATCCGGTCGAGATGATCCCCCACGTCGTTGAGTTCTTGGTGCGCAAGGAGCTGAAATTCATCAGTTGCTCGCGGTTCCCGCTGGCCGACGGCAAGGCCATGAACGGGATGAACAAGCTGGGCAACGTCGGTCTCAGCCTGGCGGCGTCGTTGCTTTACGTGCATTCATTTCGCGACATCTGCTCGGGTATGTGGGTCTTCCGGCGTTCGCTGTTGCCCAAGATGCAGGTGCACAGCGACGGCTGGGCGTTCTCGAACGAGTTCAAGCTGGAGGCGTACTTCACCACGCCCACCGGGTTCGCCGAGTTCATGATCCCCTACGCCGAACGCGTCGGCCCCACGCACAACGTGACCATCTGGAAGACCGGGGTGAAGGTGCTCGGCTTCATGGTTTACGAGCGGATGTTGCACTTCATGCGTTCGCGCGTGGTCGATCCGTCTCGCCGAGAGGCGGACAATGAGTGACAGCGCCGCGTCGGCCGCGCAACGCACCGTCGAGGAGGAACGCGCCTTCTACGACCAGATGTGGAGTCGCTATGGCCACCTGGATGCCAGCAGCCCGGCCGCCTTTCACCGTCGCCGCATCATCGTCGATCTGGTCGCCAAGGCCGCGGGCGCCACGCCGCGCAGGCTGCGCATCCTGGACGTCGGTTGCGGGCAGGGCGAATTGATTCGCGATCTGGCGGCCCGGCTGCCAGGCGCCGAGATCTCGGGCTCTGATCTGTCCGAGCAAGGATTGATCAACAGCAGGCGGTGCAATCCTGGATACGACCTGTTTCCGCTGGACATCGCCGACGTCAATTTCGCCCAGGCCAACGCGCCCAAGCTGCAGCGTTACGACGTGGCGATCTGCTCCGAGGTGCTGGAGCACATTCCCAACGATGGCCTCGCGGCCAGCAACCTGGCGACGCTGCTGACGCCGGGGGGAACCCTGGTGGTGACCGTTCCGGGCGGCAAGATGTCGCGTTTTGATAAGGCCATCGGTCACCAGCGGCACTACAGCGCCGAACGTTTGACGACGCTTTTGCGCCAGGCCGGTCTGGGCGTGGAGACGGTGATGGCCTGGGGGTTTCCTTTCCAGAACATCTATCGGACGGCGGTGCGGGTGGCCTCGCGGTTCTCCATGCCCGACGGTCCGCAGGTGGCCGCTGGCGATGGCGGCGCTGGCGGGGGGGGCTTGCTGTCGAGCGCGCTGTCGTCGGCCTATGTGGTTTTCGGCCGTGTGTTGAAGCCGCTCTTTTATTTGAACGTCGGTCGCGGGGGCGAACAGATGATCGCCGTCGCGCGCGCCACACAATAGGCCATGACCGGATCGCCACCGCCCCTTCCCCAGACCATCGTGGTGACCGGCGCGGGCCGCGGCATCGGGCGCGCCGTCGCCCTGCACCTGGCTGGTCACACTGGCGCTGGCCTGTTGCTGGTCAGCCGCACGGACAACTGTCTGACGGCGGCCGCCGACTGCAACCAGCTGCGTGCCGGATGTGCCACGGCGCTGCGCTGGGACCTGGCTGATTGGCAGGGTGGGGCGGCGTCGTTCTCCGCGGCGCTGGAAAGCGCGGCTGGGCCCGTCGGACTGGTTCACGCGGCGGGCGTGCTGGGGCCTTCGGGTCCGCTGATCGACGGCGATTTTTCT
>DATLVT010000443.1:0-2203 GCA_035577105.1 Polyangia bacterium | reverse complement strand
GACCGAAAAGAGGCTTTAACCACAGAGGCACGGAGGACACAGAGAATGAGGGATGAATCGAAGAATACTGTTTGATTCACCCTTCATCTTTTGTCCTTCTTCCTCTGTGATCTCTGTGCCTCTGTGGTAAAGCCTTTCTCTTCCGCGACGTGAACCCAGGCCACGCGCGCCGTTCGGGGAGTGGCGTTGGTCGGCGGTGCATAGAAGACGTCGCCGCTTCGCGAGGCTACGGTCTCGAATGGGAGCTTTCGAATGGCTCCAATGAGAAGGCGGCGCGTACGAGGAAGGCCGTACTGGAGCGACCATTCGTCCTCGTTATGGAGAAAGTCCGATGACGGCTCCGGCACACCGATCGAGACGGATCCGTCCGGCCCGGCCCTGACGAGGAGGGCTGCATGGGGACGATCGGTGTCGTAGATGAGGTGGTCGAACAGCGTCATCACGCCTGCGCGGTCACCAACGAGAAGCGCATGCATGGACTGCATGCCGCTGCCGGTTGACGACCACCCAAGGAGTACGAAGCGGCCATCCGAAAGCCGGAAAGAGGGGCCTGGGATCGGCAGGAAGGAACCGGGAACGCGTAACGGGCGCGCCGCACCGAGCGACACGGTGAGTGTTTCCGCAAAGTGCATTGTGCCCGTGTCGCCGTCAGGGTACGTGGCCTGCACGGTAAGAGCCGGTTTCGCGGCCTGCGCGGCGGCTGAGAGGGAGATGTGGGCTGCAAGTACCAGCGCGAGCATGTACGGATATCGGCCGAATCGGCCCACGACAGAGGTCATCGTAGCACCCACCGACAACGCCGCAGGCAGACAACGCCATAGCCCGTATTTCTCATACGCTCAAACACTCCCACTTGAATTGTTTCCTCGAGAGCCTTGCCACTCCCTTCGTCGAGAGCCCTTCTCCCCACGCGGTTTCTTGCGGGGGGAGAAGGTGCCGAAGGCGGATGAGGGGGGCGCTTTACGAGATATTTGCGATCTTACCGACGCTGGTCCGATCGCGCTCGAAGGCGCGCGAATTACGTCCTCGTGAAACGCCCCCTCATCCGGCTTCGCCACCTTCTCCCCCAGCTGAAAAGCGCTGGGGGAGAAGGGTCTCGACGAGGTACAGGGTGCCGACGATCTAAGTGAGACTGTGAGAAATGCCGGTTAGGCGCGCGCAGGTATTCCTCCGAACGCCAGGGCCTGACCGCGTGTTCTAGGCGGTGAGGTGACCATGGCCGAGGAACGGGAGTACGTGCTTGGAACTCATGATGAGGAGATCGCGCGGTTGGGTCTGCAGCACCGCGTCTGGAGGCCGCGGGCTCTCGATGCCTGGCTGCAGGCGGGATTCACGACGGGACAAACGCTGGTCGACGTAGGGTGCGGGCCGGGCTATGCAACGATCGATCTGGCGGAGATCGCCGGACCATCCGGCCGGGTGGTGGCCATCGATCGGTCGCAGCGTTTTCTCGACGCCCTGCGGGCCACTGCCGCACGCAGGTGCCTGCCCAACATCGAGATCGTAAATGCGGAGCTGGATGGCGACGGGTTGCCCGCGGTAGCGGCCGACGGTGTCTGGGTGCGCTGGGTCTTTGCGTTCGTGAGACAGCCGCGGGAGCTGCTGGCCAGGATCGTCCGTCTGCTGAAGCCGGGCGGGCGAATCGTCGTTCACGAGTACTTCGACTACTCCACCTGGCGCCTCGCTCCGCGCTCGGAGCTGTTCGAACAGTTCGTCCAGACGGTCATGGCCACCTGGCGCGCCGACGGCGGCGAGCCCGATATCGGCCTGGACCTCCCTCGCTGGATGAACGAGCTCGGGCTGCGCGTGACCAGCCTCCGTCCGATCGTCGACGTCATCACCCCGTCAAGCTTCATCTGGGAATGGCCGAAGGCGTTCGTGGAGGTCGGTCTGGCCCGCCTGGTCGACCTCGGATCGATGACGTCGGATCAGGCCAAGCAGGTGCGTGACGACTTCGCCAATCGCTCCGCTGCCGCCCATACGCTGCTGATCACCCCAGCGGTGATGGAGATCGTGGCCGTCGCGTAATGAAACAGCCACCGGCCTCTCGTCGAGCGCTGTGCTCGTCGAGACGCACGTGCGTACGGGGGGATGTGCCGGTGAGCCACGGGGTGTACCCGTTGGGACACGGGGCGTGTCCCACTGGGGCACGGGGGGGTGTCCCACTGGGGCACGGGGGGTGTCCCACTGGGGCACGGGAGGT
>DATLVT010000442.1:0-6092 GCA_035577105.1 Polyangia bacterium | reverse complement strand
GGTCAGCGGCGAGACCACCGGGATCGTGACGGTGAACCTGACCATGCGATCGATCGGGCGCAACGTCATCGCCGGCGCGCGCCTGGCCGTCACCGGTCCCGACGGCCACCCCCACGAGGGGGCCCTGACGTTACGTGAATGGACGGGCGAGGGCGCCGCGCCCGAGACCATGATCGCCAGCGGCAGCGTCCACGTGGCGCACGCGGCGCTGTGGTGGCCGCACACCCACGGCCAGCAACCGTTGTACGACGTACGCGTGATCGTCAGCTGCGCCGGCGGCGACACGCCGGTGGACCTCGGCCACGTGGGATTCCGGGCGCTGACGTTGAACACCGGCGACGGCGACTTTGCGCTGGCCATCAACGGCGCGCCGATCTTCTGCCGCGGGGCCTGCTGGACGCCGGTCGACGTCACCACGCTGGGGGGCAGCGCCCAGTCCATCGCCGACACGCTGGGCGCGGTGCGCGCCGCCGGCATGAACATGGTCCGCGTCTGCGGCCCCATGGTCTACGAATCAGACCTCTTCCACGATCTGTGCGATCAGCTGGGTATCCTGGTCTGGCAGGACTTCATGTTCGCCAACATGGACTATCCCGAAGATCCGCCCTTCGTGGCCGGCGTGCGGGCGGAAGCGCGGCAGGCCTTGCGCCGCTGGCAGGGGCGGCCGTCGCTGGCGATCCTGTGCGGCGACAGCGAAGGCGAGCAGCAGGCCGCCATGTGGGGCGCCCCGCGCGAGACCTGGGTTCGGCCGCTGTTCCTTGACACGTTGTCGTCGCTGGCGCGCGAGCTCTGCCCCGACGTTCCTTACTGGCCGTCCAGCGCCAGCGGCGGCGTTTTTCCGCACCAGCCCAGCGTGGGGACGACGTCATACTACGGCGTGGGCGCGTACCGACGCCCCCTGGAGGACGCCCGTCGTTCGGGCGTGCGTTTCGCCTCGGAGTGCCTGGGCTTCGCCAACATCCCGGACGATCCGATGCTGGTGATGATGACCGGCGGCGCTGGCGCGCGGGCCCACACGCCGGCGTGGAAGGCGGGCGTGCCGCGCGATCTGGGCGCCGGTTGGGACTTCGACGACGTTCGAGATCACTACTTGGGCCTGCTTTTTGGCGTCGATCCCGCTACGCTTCGCTCTGATGATCCGGAACGGTACCTGGCGCTGGGGCGGGTGGTCACGGGAGAGGTGATGGCGGCGGCGTTCGCAGAGTGGCGGCGGGGGGCATCATCCTGTCGTGGTGCCCTGGTCTGGTTTCTACGCGACCTGGTGCCGGGCGCCGGGTGGGGATTGCTGGACGTCACCGGTCGTCCCAAGGCGGCCTATCATTACCTGCGCCGCGTCCTGCAGCCGCTGGCGGTCTTATTCTCGGACGAAGGGCTGGACGGCACGTTCCTGCACGCGGTGAACGAGAGCGCGGCGCCCTGGCAAGGTCAGCTGCAGCTGACGCTGTTTCGCGACGGCGAGGTGCGCGTGGGCGGCGGGGCGATGGCGGCGACGGTGCCGGCGCGCGGCAGCCTGGCCGTGGCCTCGGCGGCCCTGCTGGAAGGGTTCCGTGACACCACCGCCGCCTATCATTTCGGGCCGTCCGATCATGACCTGGCCGTGGTGCGGCTGCTCGACGGCGCGGGCGCGGTCGCCGCCGAGGCGTTCTTTTTTCCGGTGGGACGGGCGCGCGCCGTCGAGGCCGAGCTGGGCGTGGAGGCAACCTATGGTGGCGTCAGCGACGGCGGCGAGTTCGTGCTGACGGTGAAGAGCCGCCGGTTCGCCCAGGCGGTGGCGGTGGACGTGCCGGGCTTTGTGCCCGACGACAACTATTTCCACCTGGCGCCGGGCGGGCAACGTCAGATCCGCCTTCGTCGCGCGGGCGCCGCCGCAGAGCCGCGCGGTCACGTGCAACCCCTCAACGCCCGCGGCGGCACGCGGATAGCCGCATTGGCGGCTTCCGGATCATGAGCGACAGCGGACAGCCGTGCTGGTTCGGAGGGGCGGAGGCGCCGCTGTTTGGCTGGTATCACCCGGCCGCCGCGACGGAGACCGTGGCGGCGCGCGATCTGGCGGTGGTGATCTGTCCGCCCTTCGGTTACGAAGCGGTCTGCGCCCACCGCGGCCTGCGCGCGCTGGCCGAGACGCTGTGCGGGGCCGGCCTGCCCGTGCTGCGGTTCGATTACCACGGCACCGGCGATTCGTCCGGCGACGATCGCCAGCCCGAGCGGGTCAAGGCCTGGCTGGCCAGCGTGGCGGCGGCGATCGACGAAGCAAAAAAGAAGAGCGGACGTTCGGCCGTGGCGCTGATCGGGCTGCGCCTGGGCGCGCTGCTGGCCGGCACGGCCGCCGCCGCCCGCAATGACGTGCGCGCGCTGGTGCTTTGGGCCACCTGCCCCAGCGGCAAGGCGTTCCTGCGCGAGATGAAGATGCTGCGCCTGACCGGCGACGGTGAATTACCCACCGCCAGGACGGCCGAGGCGCTGGGCCGCGCCCCCGACGACGAGGAAGCCGCCGGTTTTCTGCTGTCGGTGTCGACCATGGAGGCCTTGAAGGCGCTCAGTCTCCTGTCGCTGGATCGCCGCCCGGCCCAGGCCGCTTATCTTCTGCAGCGCGATGATCTGCCCGACGACAGCCGGCTGACCAAACGCCTGCGCGACCTGGGCGTCGAGACCCGTGAAGAAAAGTTGCCGGGGTACCTGGCGCTGATGCAGGACCCCCACCGATCGCTGCGGCCGGCGTCGGCGCTGGCGGCCATCGCCACCTGGCTGGTCGAGCACAGCCAGCCGGCGGCGGCCGGCGTCGCCCCCGAACCGGCGCCGGCCGGGGCAGAGTCTTCCGTCGCCGCGCTGATCCCGGTGGTCGATCATCAGGGCCAGGGCGGGGCGGCCGTGCGCGAGGAGGCGATCACCTTCGTCGCCGGCGGCCTGCGCCTGTCGGGCGTGCTGTGCGAGCCGCAACCAGGGCACCCGGTCGGCGGCAACGGGGTTCCGGCGCGGCGCCGGGCGGTGGTGATGTTGAACGCCGGCGCCATCCGCCGCATCGGACCCAATCGGCTGTACGTCCAGATGGCCCGGGCCTGGGCTCGCCGGGGCTTGACGTCCCTGCGCGTGGATCTGTCGGGGCTGGGCGACAGCGCGGGCGAAGATCCGGTCGGCTCGCGGCTCTACTCGATGATCTCGGTGCCGGAGGCCCAGGCGGCGGTGCGTTTTCTGCGCGAGAGCCGGGCCTTCGAGACCGTCACCGTGCTGGGGCTCTGCTCGGGGGCGTTCGTCGCCTTTCACGCCGCGCTGGTCGACGGGACCATCGACAGCACCGTGCTCATCAACCCGCAGCTCTTCTTCTGGAAGGAGGGGACGTCGCTGGACGTCGCGCGGCGCACCAGCTATCAGGCGTCGCAGCACTATCGCCAGTCGGTGTTCCGCCGCGAGAGCTGGGCCAAGCTGTTGCGCGGCGACGTCGACGTGCCGCGGGTGGCGCGCCTGCTGGGCGCGCGGGTGGCCGACGTGGCCCGCGATCAACTGTCGCCGCTGCTGGAGCTGGTGCGCGCCCCCCAGGACGAGGTGCTGACCGCCTTTCGCGCCAGCATCGCCCGCCGGGTGAACACGCATCTGGTGTTCTGCTCGGGCGATCCCGGCCTGGACAACATCCAGGCCCACCTGGGCCGGGGGTTGCGCCGTCTGGGCTCCGCCGGCCAGCTTCAGGGCAAGGTCAAGATGGACGTCATCGAAGGCCCCGACCACACGTTCACGCCGTTGTGGTCGCACCCGCAGCTGATGGACCTGCTGACCAACCAGCTGCTCGGCCACTGATGTCGTCCGCCGCCGTCGTCAAGCGCATGGTCACGCCGGCGGAGATCGACGCCACCTTCGCGGTCATGCAGCAGCTGCGCCCGGACGTCGTCGCCCAGGAGTATCGAACCACCGTCCAGCGGATGATGGCCGGCGGTTTTCACCTGGCGGCGGTGGTGGTGGGCGGCGAGGTGCAGGCGGTGGCCGGCTATCGCTTTGCGGAGGGTCTGGCCTGGGGCCGCTACCTGTACGTCGACGATCTGGTGACCGCCCAGAACGAACGCTCGCGCGGTCACGGCAAACGCCTGCTCGACTGGCTGAAAGACGAGGCCCGCGGCCACGCATGCGGCGAGCTGCACCTGGACTCGGGCGTCCAGCGCCACGGCGCGCATCGTTTTTACCTGCGCGAACGGATGGACATCAGCGCCTTTCATTTCCGGTTCACGCTCTAGCGTTTTTCTGGCAGGGGGGTAGAGTCGACCGCGCTCACCAAATGTGATCTACCAGATTGCCTTTTGCGGTCTGGCGGATCTCTTCGGCGCGATCGGTGTGTGGACGGGAGAGGCGGCGATGATTTCCCAATCCGAGGTCCCGGGCATTTCGCTTCGCGGCGGCTCCCCGGTTCCCAAGGGCCGCGTCCTGGTGGTCGAGGACGCCGAGATCGTGCGCGAGTCTCTGGGGCCGCTGCTGGAGGGCGATGGCTATGACGTCGCGTTCGCCGAAAATGGCCGCGACGCCCTCAGGCGCCTCTACACCGAGTCCCTGCCTGACGTCATCCTGCTGGATCTGCGGATGCCGGTGATGGACGGATGGGAATTTCGGACCATCCAGAAGGAAGACCCGCGGCTGGGGGTCATCCCGGTGGTGGCGATCTCCGCCGACGGCAGCGCCCAGGCGGCGGCCATCTCGGCCCACGCTTATCTGCGCAAGCCGGTAGACGGAAAGGAGCTCCTGGCCACCCTGCAGCGCGTGCTGGCCGAAGACAAGCGCCAGTGGTCGGCGCACTTGGACGAGACAGAGCGGCTGACCTCGCTGGGTCGCATGGCGGCCGGCGTGGGGCACGAGATCAACAATCCCCTGGCCTTCCTCATGCTCAACCTGGTCCAGTCGATCGAGGAGCTTCGACCGATCCCACCCGTCCCCGGCGCGTCGCTGCTGCCGGTGACGTCCCCCGAGGCCGAGCTTCGTGAGATCAAGGCCCGCATGGCCAGCGTCGCCAGCATGCTGGCCGATTGCCAGGTCGGCGGTGAGCGGATCCGTGAAACCGTCAGCAACCTGCAGCGGCTGTCTCGACCCGGAATAGACGATCGCTGCCGGCTGGACGTCGTCGCGCTGATCGAACAGTCCGTGTCCATGGCCTGGACGCACATTCGTCACCGCGCGCGGCTGATCAGGAACCTGGGCACGGTGCCGCCGATCCAGGGCAATCCCGCCGCGCTGGGGCAGGTGTTCTTGAATCTTCTGATCAACGCCGCCCAGGCCATCAGCGAAGGCGATGCCGAGCACAACGAGATCCGGATCTCCACCAGCGTGGAGAGCGGTGAAGATCACGCCGAATTCCTGGTGGTGGAGGTCAGCGACAGCGGGCAGGGCATCGCGCCCGAGATCCTGCCCCACCTGTTCGAGCCTTTCTTCACCACCAAGGCCGTCGGACAGGGGACCGGCCTGGGGCTCTCCATCAGCCACCAGGCCGTGCTCGATCACGGCGGCCGCATCACGGTCGACAGCCGGCTTGGTCGAGGCGCCGTCTTTCGTGTGTTCCTGCCGGTGGACGCCGCAGCGGACGGCGCCGCCGAAAAAGCCTGACGATCGCTCGCTAGGGGGCCGGGGTGCGTTCGGCGGAGCGCGGCCCTGGCTGGCGTGCCTCTCGGCGCTCCGCCAGCTCTGCCAGCTCGACCACGGCGGCGATGAGGCCTTCGGTGACGAAAGGCTTGGTCATCAGCATCTGAAACCCGGCGGCCAGCGCCCGCCGCTTGTCCTCGTCGCCCGCCAGGGCGGTCAGGGCCAGCGCGGGAATGTTTCCCCCGCGGTCCCGACCCAGCGCACGCAGCCGACTGATGAAGGCGAACCCGTCCTCCTGGGGCATGGCCAGATCGCACAGCAGTATTTTTGGTTTGAACTCGGCAATGATGGTCATGGCGGCCATCGCTGAATCAGCCGTCTTCACCTCGGCTCCCAGCGCGGTCAGCAGCTCGGCGACGGCCTCCCTGGTCGCGGGGTCGTCGTCCACCACCAGCACCGGCAGCTGCTTCAGCTTCTCCTTGTCGCTGGGGACGCTCTGAGGCGCGCTCCCCGTCGGCGAGACGATGGTGACGGCGCCTCCC
>DATLVT010000441.1:0-2989 GCA_035577105.1 Polyangia bacterium | reverse complement strand
CCTCGGCGCGCAGCCGCCGGTTCAGCAGATGAGGCGCCGTCCATTGCAGGTAGTAGTCCTGGTAGGGAATCACCAAGGTCTTGCCGACGTCCGTACCGGGCTTGAAGCTGATGAAGGCGGCCGATTCCAGCGCCCACCGGTAAGGCGCGTAATCCGGGGACAGCGCCGCCAGCTTGCTCAGCTCGCCGACGCCAATGCCGACGTCCGTGCTTCCACCCACCAGGGGCAGGATCCCGAACTCACGCCCCGCCTTGGTCGCCGGCGGCGCGGCGGGTGGCTCGGCCCGGGCGGCCGGCACGCCCACGACGGCCAGCGCGCACAGCACGAGCAACTGCTTCGCGAGCGATGACCGCTCCTTCGTCACAAACTTTGTCGACCCACCGTTAAAGATTTTTGCATCCCCGCTTACGGGTTGGACCGCCCTACGACACAGTTGACATCCCCAAACCGAGTCCCTAGTCTGGCGCCGCTTCTTACGCCGTCGACGGTACTGGCGGCCCACGCCCAACTGGAGGACATAAATGAATCGCGTTCCAAGGCTATGCGCATTCTTTGCGATGATGGCAATCTTGTCGGCCGCCGTCCCCGCGGCCGCCGAAGACAAACTCACAGTTTGGTGGGTCAAAGGGTTCTACAAGGCAGAGGACGAGGCACTCTTCTCCGCCATCAAGAAATTCGAAGAAAAGACGGGCGTCAAAGTCGAACTGTCCCAGTACCCGGTCAGCGACATGATCGCCAAGACCGTCGCGGCCCTGGACTCTGGCACGCCTCCCGACGTGGCGTACTCCGACGTCTACGACTTCCAGACCACGGGCAAGTGGGCCTTCGAGGGCAAGCTGGAGGATCTGTCCAGCATCCTCACCCCGATGAAAGACAAGTTCCTGAAGAACACCATCGAGACCACCCACCTGTACAACGACAAGACCAAGAAGCACGCCTACTACGCCTTCCCGGTCAAGCAGCAGACCATGCACATCCAGTACTGGAAGGACATGCTGGGCGAGGCGGGCTTCAAGGAGTCGGATCTGCCGACCACCTGGAAGGCCTACTGGGACTTCTGGTGTGACAAGGTTCAGCCCGCCCACCGCGCCAAGACCGGCAAGCGCACCTTTGCCGTCGGCCAGCCGATGGGCGTCGAGGGGACGGACTCGTTCTACTCGTTCCTGACCTGGGCCGATGCCTGGGGCGCCAAGGTCGTCGACGACAACGGCAAGGTGGTGGTCGACCAGCCCAAGAACCGCGCCGCGATGATCAACGCCATGAAGGACTTCACCGGCTTCCGCACCCGCGGCTGCACGCCCCCGTCGTCGACCAGCTGGAAGGATCCGGACAACAACGTCGCCTTTCACAACAAGACGATCCTGGCGACGGACAACGCCACCATCTCCATCGCCGCCAAGTGGCTGGACGACGCCAACAACGCCGCCCTCCCCGCCGAGCAGCGCGCCACCGCCAAGAAGAACTACGAGGAGAACATCGCCACCGCCGGGTTCCCGCACCGCCCGGACGGTTCGAAGATGGTCTACCGCGCCGCCGTGAAGACCGGCGTGGTGTTCGAGGCGGCCAAGAACAAGAAGCTGGCCAAGGAGTTCGTTGCCTTCCTCATGCAGCCGGAGATCCTGCAGCCGTACGTCGAGGGCTCGCTGGGCCGCTGGTTCCCGGTCACCAAGGCCGGCGCCGCCAGCGCCTTCTGGACCACCGATCCGCACCGCCGCACCGTGATGGAGCAGTTCAAGGCCGGCACCACCAACTTCGAGTTCACCAAGAACTGGAAGTTCACCATCCTCAACAGCGAGAACGTGTGGGCCAAGTGCATGAGCCGCATCCTCAACGACAACATCCCCGTCGACAAGGCGGTGGACGAGATGATCGCCCGCATCAAGACGGTCGCCGGTAACTAACGCCAGATAAAGCGCCGGCCGTTTCCACCCTTCGCCCTTGCCCAGGGCGGCAATGGCCGGCGTATAGTTGTCACGCATGTCCACCTTCGCCCCCGCCGATCAGAAGCCGGCGGCCGCCTACGTCCAAGCGAAAGAAGGCATGTCCTCCGCGCAGATGTGGGGACTGATCTTCATCGCGCCGTATGTGCTGGTCTTTCTCGTCTTCGTGATCTTCCCCGTCGGGTACGGGTTGTGGCTGGCCCGCCAGCCGCAAAGCTATGTCAGGTTGTTCGAGGACCCGGTGTTCACCTCCGCGGTGGTCAACACGCTGGTGTTCCTGGTGGTGGGCATCAACATCAAGATGCTGATCGCCCTGTTGCTCTCGGGCTTCTTCGTGCAGAAGCGCCCCTGGATCAAATGGCTGTCGGCGCTGTTCATCCTGCCCTGGGCGGTCCCGTCGATCCCCACCATCCTGTCGTTTCGCTTCATGCTCAACCCCGAGTGGGGGCTGATCAACTCGCTGATCTTCCGGTTCACGCACCAGGACGGACCGAACTGGCTGAACAACCCCACGCTGGCGCTGTCCCTGGGGATCACCGTTCACATCTGGAAGTCGCTGCCCTTCTGGACGCTGATCCTGATCTCCGGTCGGCTGGCCATCCCCGACGAGCTGTACGAAGCCGCCTCCGTGGACGGCGCGACCGAGTTCCAGAAGTTCCGTTTCATCACCTGGGCATCGATGCGGACGCTGTATCTGACCTGCACGATCCTGTCGATGATCTGGACGCTGGGTGACTTCAACAGCATCTATTTGTTGACCGGCGGCGGCCCCGGCGACCTGACGCACGTCCTGGCCACGCTGGGCATCCGTTACCTGCGCCTCGACGAGGTGGGGATGTCGCTGGCCTCGGTGGTGTGCGCGATGCCGATCGTGATCCCGCTGGTCTATTTCATGACGAAGAGGCTGTCGAAGTAATGCCGCCGCAGACCGGGTACAAGCTTCGTACGCTGGCCCTGGACGCCAAGCTGTTGCTGATCGGCATTCCGGTCTTCCTGTGGACCATGGCACCCATCTATCACCTGTTCCTGTTCGCCATCTCGCCCAAGGA
>DATLVT010000440.1:0-6486 GCA_035577105.1 Polyangia bacterium | reverse complement strand
CGACGACGCCGTCGTTCTCTACACCTTCAAGGACCTGCGCAAGACAGCGGGAATCGCCGGGCGCGAGGCGCGGCCCCGCATGGCCTGGGAACGGATCGAGCCCGAACCGGTCCTGACCGGCAACAGCGAGAGCCGCAACGTCATCATCGGCCTGTTCAACGGGTTCAACTTGACCGCCCCCTTCTGGATCGTGCCGATGTTCGAGGCCAAGTTCCGGGTCTCGCTGGAAGGCTGGCGCTTCCTGCTGCACGACTTTCCCCTGGCCTTCTCCGGCGTGTTCTTCAGCGTGCCGCTGGTGCGGTGGCTGAGGGCGCGGCTGTCTCGCCCCGCCCGGGTGGCCGCCAACCAGCGGCGCACCCTGCTGGAACGGATCTTCTCGTCGCTGGCCCCGCGCCCGCGCGAAGAGCTCGCCCCCACGCCGGCGCTGCAGGCGGCGCTGGACCAGCAGCTGGTGGCCCTGGGGGGGGACGTCGAACCCGACGACCAGGGACGGATTCACTACCATTTCCCGCGCATCAAGCAGGAGCTGCAAGCGGTGGCGCGGGCCCGCGCCGCGGCGCCCCGGCTGGAGCAGGAGCCCGGCGCCATCGTCTTTTCGTCGTCGGAGTAAATCGGCTAATCTCCGCCGTCGCAACCATGGCGAAAATCAATTCTCATTATCAGAAGCTCCAGGCCAGCTATCTCTTCTCCGAGATCGCCAAGCGCGTGCGCGCGTTCTCGGCGGCGAACCCGGCGGCCCAGATCATCCGTCTGGGCATCGGCGACGTCGTCCTGCCGCTGCCGCCACCCATCGTCGACGCGATGAAGGCCGCCGCTGACGAGATGGGAAGGCGGGAGACCTTCAAGGGATACGGTCCCGAGCAGGGCTACGATTTCTTGCTGGCCGCCGTGGCCGCCGATTATGCCCGGCAGGGGGCCACCGTCGCCGCTGACGAGATCTTCGTCTCCGACGGATCCAAGTGCGACACCGGCAACATTCAAGAGCTCTTCGCCGTCGACAACGTCGTGGCCATCACCGATCCCGTCTATCCGGTCTACGTCGACACAAACGTGATGGCGGGTCGCACCGACGCCGCCGACGCCAAGGGGCGCTATGGACGCCTGGTCTATCTGCCCACCACGGCCGAGAACGGCTTCGATCCGCCGTTGCCCGAAGGACGGGTCGACCTGATCTACCTCTGCTCGCCGAACAACCCCACCGGCACCGTGCTGTCGCGGGCGTCGCTGACCCGCTGGGTCGAGTACGCGCGGGCGCACGAGGCGGTGATCCTGTTCGACGCCGCCTACGAGGCCTTCATCCGCGAGGCCGGAAATTTACACAGTATTTACGAAGTTCCGGGCGCCCGCCAGGTGGCCATCGAGTTTCGCAGCCTGTCGAAGACCGCGGGGTTCACCGGCACGCGCTGCGCGTTCACGGTGATCCCCAAGGAGCTGCAGGCCCGCAACGACAAGGGCGAGATGGTCGCCCTGCACGCCCTGTGGAACCGGCGCCACACCACCAAGTTCAACGGCGTCAGCTATCCGATCCAGAAGGCCGCCGAGGCCGCCTTCCTGCCCGCCGGGCGCGCCGCCATCGAGGCCAACATTGCCTATTACATGGAGAACGCCCGGCTGATTCGTGAAGGGATGACCAGGGCCGGCTACACCGTCTACGGCGGCGTCAACGCCCCGTACATCTGGCTGAAGGTGCCGGGCGGCCTGACGTCGTGGGCTTTCTTCGATCGGCTGCTCGGCGAGGCCAACGTCGTCGGGACCCCGGGGTCCGGCTTTGGCAGCTGCGGGGAAGGATATTTTCGGCTGTCGGCGTTTGGCCTGCGCGAGAACGTTCAGGAGGCGATGGCCCGCGTCCAGGCCAAGCTGTCATTGTGACGACCGCGTCGTAACGACCGCGTCCCGTTCAAAACTTGCCGGCGAAGCTGAACGCGCCGCCGCCCTGGGTGGGCGTGACAGTGACCGTGCCCTCCGCGCTGTCGTTGTCGCGATAGATCAGGACGGCGCCGGCGACGCCCAGCGCGCCCCCCAGGCCCAGCAGCGCATAGGAGCTGTACGCGTAGGGAGGGGCCCCGCTGCAGGCCTCGTCGGCGGCCGCCAGGTTCTCCCGGCGCAGCTGGGGATCGCGACAGGTGTTCATCTTGGCGCGCGCCACCAGGTTGAAGATGAGACCGGTGCCCGCCGTCGCTGCCGCGCCCAGCATGAACGGCCAGGGAGGGATTCGCCGGTCCACCGGGGCGACGTCAGGCGAGGAGGGCATGGGCAGGGGCGGGAGCAGATCGGGGTCGTGCTCGACGACCAGGCGCGGTGCGGGCGCCTGCGGTAATGACTGGGCCAAGGTCGGCTTGGCCCGGAAGACCTGACGCCGCAACGGCGGCGGTGGCACCGGGTCGTCGAACTGACGCCGCAGGTCGGCCACCTGGTTCTCCAGGCGAACGATGCGCGCCTGGGTCATGGCCCGGTCGGGCGCGTCGGGCAACAGGCGCAAGTAGGCACGGAAGGCATCCGCCGCCATCGACGGATCACCGGAGCGCTCGGCGGCCATGGCCAGGTTGAAGGCCGTCGAGGGGTGCGGCACCAATCGCATCGAACAGGCGTACTGCTTGACGGCGGCGTCACGGTGCCCCGCCGCCTCGGAGTCTTCCGCCCGGCTGAACCATTCCTTGGCCAGGGGCCGTCGCATCTGCGCGTCGCCGGGACCGGGCATCGGACAGGGCTCCGCATGGCTGGCGATAGAGCTCAGCGAAATGAGCGTGACAGCCACGCCCATCAGAAACGGTTTGCGATCCATATATGCGACCTAGGCCCTGTCTTAATCGAACGGATTACGGCGGTGCTCGGACGAGGGGGATGGCGATGCTTCTTCCTGCCGCCGAGACGCTGGCGGCGGCTCGTCAAAGGCATGGCTGAGCCGGAGGTTGCCGGCTGAATGCGCCGGTGGCGACTGATGGACGCGGGGAAGGTCGAGAATGCCGATCCGGCGACTGCGCGCGACGGAGGCCCGCGACAGCTTTGCGGCACGGACGCGCTGGGCGTGCGGATCTTTTGTCTTGCGCGGGGCGGACACCCCCGGTGGGGCTGTGGTCATCGCAGCGACCACGGGGGTGGGGGCAGGCACCTCGGCCCGCGCGCTGTTGGGGGGCGGGATGGGGGGGGAGCCCGGCACCAAGGGCAAGACGGGCGCCACGGCCTCGGCGGGCACGGTGGGGGCGGGCGGCAGCATGCTGGGAATCGGGGTCGCGTCGCCGGCTGCACTGACCTCGAGCCGGGGAGCGGCCTGTGACGGCAACAGCATCTCGGTCTTGAGCGGCGCCGGCGCCAGCGCCTCGATCCGGGCGGACATCAGCTTGGGTGGCCGGCTGGGCATCCGTGGTTGCGACAGGACCAGAACGCCGGCGATGGAGATCATCGCCAGCGAAGCGATCCCTCCGTAGACCCACAGCCGGTCGTGCGCTGACGGGGCAGCCGCCGCCACGAAAGAGCCGGCAGCCGGCATGATAGGCGTTGCGGTCGCCCCGTCGGGCTGGCCGCCGTCGCCGTCCTCGCTGGGGGCGCCCTGGCGCAGCGCCAGCGTCGCGCCCGAAGACAGCGGGTCAGGATGACCAGTCGAGCAGACGTGACCGTCGGCCACGGTCGGGCCAAACGGGGTCGCCTCCATCTCCATGGCCGAGGAGATGGTTCGCTTCCACTGCAGAAAATCCGAGGCGAACAGCAGCTTCATGTACGTGGCCAGCTGCTGTGGGCTGAAGCTGCCGTTGGTGAAGGCGTATCGCTCCAGGGCCAGGCCCATCTCCTGGGCGGTGTGGAAGCGGCGATTCGGATCCCGATCGAGCGCCCGCATCACGACCGCTTCCAGCTCGGCTGGAATGGAGCAGAACTGCGACGGCAGTGGGATCGGTTCCTCGACCACCGCCCTCATCATGGCCAGCTCGTTGTCACGGTAGAAAAGCCGCCGGCCGACCAGTACCTCCCACAGCACCACGCCCAGGGCGAAGACGTCAGACCGGGGGTCGACCTCGGCGGCGGACGCCTGCTCCGGTGACATGTACTGGATCTTCCCCTTGAGGCCGCCAGGGTTGGTCCGCGTCCCGCGGCCGTGGGCGCGAGCGATGCCAAAGTCGATGATCTTCACTGCCCCCTCGAACGAGATCAGGATGTTCTGGGGCGAGACGTCCCGGTGCACGATCTGCATCGGCTTGCCGTCCGAGTCGATCATGGTGTGGGCGTAACCGAGGCCGTTGGCTGCCTGCGCGATGATGTAAGCAGCCAGCGGTGGCATCAGCGGCGCGTTGTCGCGGCCACCTCGGCGCAGGACCGTAGACAGCGGCTTGCCCTGCACCAGCTCCATGGCCAGGAAGTACTCGTCTCCGTCATGACCAACTTCGATGATGCGCACGACATTGGGGTGATCGAGGTGACTCTCGATGCGCGCCTCGTCCAGAAACATGCGGACAAACTGCTCGTTGCAAGCCAGGTGGGGGAGGATCCGCTTGACCACGACAAGCGTGCGATATCCGGAAAGGTTACCGGAGAGCGCCAGGTAGACCTCTGCCATACCCCCCGTCGCCAGGCGCCCGATCAGCTGATAGCGACCCAGCTTTCCCAAGCGGCGGTCCCGACCAGCCCAGCGTACGCCTTTATGCGTCGGTGTATTCACGCATACTGACTCCAGCAGCTTCGAAAGCGGGGGTCAAGCGCAGAATAACTTCTCTAATACGTAAGCCACCTTGCGTCGCGATAGACGATAGTATCGGTCAGTGTAGACAGAAAATCGGTTTCATGCCCCTCGCGGGGCGCCAGGAATCTCAGTCGGTCCAGCTGGCCACGGCGACGGGGGCCAGCAGTTCCCGTCCCACCACCACCCGGTTAACGCCAGCCCAGAAGACCTGCGCGTCGGCGTGCAACGCCGGCAGGGTCCAGGGCAGCGGTTCCGACCGCCGGCCCAGCTCGGGTACCACCACCAGCCGGGTTTCGCCGCCGGTTCGCTCCAGCCAGGCAACGGCGCCGCCGTCGCTGCGAAAGGTGGGGGCCCCCAGCAGATAGACGGTGCCATCGCTGGGGTGAATCCTCTTTCCGTCGACGAAGACGCCGCCGTCCCGCACCTCGACCACGTGCCGGCCGCCCGGCGACGCGATGGGTGCCAGCGTTTGGGCGACGCGGGTGCTGGGTCGACGGGTCTGTTTCTGGGGAGGGCCGTCAGGAGACGCGGCAACGTACGAGCGGGCACGCGCCCGTGCCTTGCTGGGCGCGATGAGCGCAGTTGCCAGGGCGACCCACAAGAATCGTTTGTGACCGGCCATGCCTCATGAGGCGCCCGGTCCGGCCACTGCGCAAATTTTTGAAATCTAGAAAAGGACTAGCGCGATGCCCGGCGGTTTCCCGTCGGTGCCGTCGCCAGATAGACGACATGTGTGCGGCCGCCTTTTCCCGTGCGATGTCGGGCGACCAGGTAGCCGGCGGCGGTCAGGCGTGCTTGAAAGGGCGGGCTTTCGTCCTCGGACCAGACCGCAAAAATGCCGCCCGGTTCCAGGGCCGCCAGGACGTTCTCGATGGCCCCCGGTCCATACAGCGGATCGACCCTTCGCCCGTCCTCCTTGGGCGGTCCCTCGTACAGGTCCAGCATGATGGCGTGGTACGAACGGGGGCGGGCCTGGGCGATCACCTTGGCGACGTTGGCCACCTGGACGCGCACCCGGCGGTCCTCGACGGCGTGCTCGGTGAGCGCCGCCAGCGGCCCCCGGCACCACGCCACCACGCGCTCGTTCAGATCGACGACCGTCACCTGCGCGCCCGGCGGCAACCGATCCAGCGCCGCCCTCAGCGTCAGCGCCATCCCCAGACCGCCCACCAGCACACGGGGATTCTTGATCGGCGCCAGGGCGTCGCAGGTCAGCCGGGCGAGGGCGTCCTCTGACTGGTGGGCCACGCTGGTCATCAGGACGCGGCCACCGACGGTCATCAGGAAATCCTTTTCGCCGCGCTGGCGAAGTTCCAGCGCGCCTTGTGGCGTGGGGACGCGATCGACGACCTTCCAGGGCAGCATCGGTCGCTTGATAGCACGCGTTCCCCGGTTGTCGGGAACAAACCTCGGCGGGGGCGCCGCCGCCACGTCAAACCGGGCGGTGCCTAGTTCAGGTGCATGGCGTGCGCGGCCCGCGCCGGGGACAGGGGCGGGTCCTGCGCGGCGGCCTGGCGCTGCGGGTATGCGACGACCTTGCCGGGGCAGACGTCGTATTCGCCGCCGTTGGCATATTGATAGCGCTGCGCCAGCGGGACCAGCGGGTTCCACGGGATGGGGATCTGGGCCAGGCGCGCGGCGATGGCGGGCGTCAATTCTCCGCCCAGGTCGTGGCGCTCTTGAGGGTCGTTGGCCAGGTCGTAGATCTCGGTGTCGTCGTACCGGGCGTCGACGATGATCTTCTGGGTTCCGTCGATGATGGCGATGAACGGCCCACCCACGGTGGAGAAGGCGTAAGAGGGTCCGTTCGGAACCGG
>DATLVT010000439.1:0-5122 GCA_035577105.1 Polyangia bacterium | reverse complement strand
CCTTCAATCAACCCGGGGATGTCGGCCACCACGAACGAGCGCTCGCCGGACAGGCGAACCATTCCCAGGTTGGGCACCAGGGTGGTGAACGGGTAGTCGGCGATCTTGGGCCGCGCCGCGGAGATGCGGGCGATCAGCGATGATTTTCCGACGTTGGGAAAGCCAAGCAGGCCAATGTCCGCCAGCAGCTTGAGCTCGAGGCGAACCGAGCGCTCCTCGCCCGGCAAACCGGGCTCCGACCGGCGCGGCGCCCTGTCGGTCGGGGTCGCAAAGTGGATGTTTCCGCGCCCCCCCTTGCCGCCCTTGGCCACCACGAAACGCTCGCCGTCGGTCTGCAGGTCGGCGATGAGGTGGCCCGCGGTTTCGTCAAAGACCTGGGTGCCCGGCGGCACCCGCAAGACAAGATCCTCGCCGGCGCGGCCATAGCGATCCTTGTTGGCGCCCGGGACACCCGATGGCGCCAGGTATTCCTTGCGATAGCGAAAATCCAGCAGCGTGGACATCCCGCCGTCGACGACCAGGATGACGCTGCCTCCTTCGCCACCGTCGCCGCCTGACGGCCCCCCCTTGGGGACGTACTTTTCACGGCGAAAAGCCACGGCGCCCTTGCCGCCGTCGCCCGCCTGAACGTGAATGCGGACCTCGTCGACGAACTGCATGGCGGCAGCAGAAGAAAAAAGACGACAGCGAGGGGCGAGCGCGGGGCCGCGCTAGTTCGCCGCGGCTGGCAGGATGCTGCAGATGGTCCGGACGCCGGACTTGGCGTACCTGACCACGCCGGTCTTCAAGGCGAACAGCGTGAAGTCGCGACCCATCCCGACATGAACGCCCGGGTGAATGACCGTGCCGACCTGGCGCACCAAGATGTTGCCGGCAAGAACGGTCTCACCGCCGTAGCGTTTGACACCGCGCCGCTGGCCGTTCGAATCGCGGCCGTTGCGTGAGCTTCCCTGACCCTTCTTGTGTGCCATGGCGTTGTTCCTGTTACTGGCTCGGCTAGGCGCCGGGGCGAATGGAGGTGATTTTCAGCGCGGTGAACGGCTGGCGATGCCCGCCTTTGCGGCGATAGCTCTTCCGGCGCTTGTACTTGAAGAGGATGATCTTCTTGGACAGGCCCTGCTCGATGATCTCCGCTTCGACGGTCATGCCGGACACCGTGGGGCGCCCGACGGACACGTTTCCACCGTCGTCCGCGAACAGCAGGGGGCCGAAGGAAATCTTCGTCCCGGCTGGACCTTCCAGCTTTTCCACGCGCACGGTTTCACCCTCGCTGACGCGATACTGTTTGCCACCAGACTCGATAACGGCGTACATCAGGAAACGGCCTCCAAGCGAGCGCGGTAATCTAGAGGGACGGCGCCAATTGTCAAGGGTAGACCGCAGGTCGGGGAATCAGCCCCGGATCTAGAGCGGATCAAAAAACCGGGCGCGCAGCATCACGTAGATGGCGCTGAACCCGTCCTTGATACCGATTTTCTTCCCTTCCTCGTAGGTGCGGCCCCGGTAGGAAATCGGCACTTCGTACACCCGCCAGTGCTTGCCGCGGGCCACCTTCATGGTGATCTCCGGCTCGAACCCGAACCGGTTCGAGCGCAGGTTGGTCGGCTTGATGACCTCGGCGCGGAAGACTTTGTAACAGGTCTCCATGTCGGTCATGTTCAGCCCCGACAGCATGTTCGACAGCGTGGTGAGGACCGTGTTGCCCACGCTGTGCCAGTAATAAAGGACGCGCTGGGCGCCGGCGCCGCCCTTGAACCGGCTGCCATAGACCACGTCGGCGTCGCCGTCCAAGATCGGTTTGAGAAGACCGGCGTAATCGGACGGGTCGTATTCGAGATCGGCGTCCTGGATCAAGATGATGTCGCCGCTGGCTTCCGCGAGTCCGGTGCGGATGGCCGCCCCTTTGCCTTTGTTGACGTCGTGAAACAGAACGCGCTGGCCGTCCTTGGGCAGGTTGGCCAGGATCTCCCGGGTGCCGTCTGTCGAGCAGTCGTCGACGACGATGATCTCCCTTTCCAGGCCGGGCAGCGGGACGGCGCGCACGCGGTTGAGCAGTTCGGCGATGTACGCGTGCTCGTTGAATGCGGGGATGATGATGCTCAGTCTCTGCGGGTCCGCTGGCACGCGGGCATCTTATGGGCGGTCGAGGCGCGGCGTCCAGAGGCACGCGGCTGCGCCGATGTGTGTCGGTGAGGCGATCGCGAATCAGTTCTTGCGGTCGGATCGTTCCAAGATGTAGTAGCCGTCGTCGGCGAACTCCTGGACCACGCGATAGCCGGGCAGCGTGCATGAATAACGAAAGTTATCCACGATGCGATAGGAGCCGCCGGCGGCGTGGCAGAGGACCAGGTTCGATTTCCGTCGGTCACCCTCCACGAACGTGGTCCGCCCGGGGAAGAGCAGCCCGACCTTGAATGCGTACGCGGTGAGACCCAGCTCTTTCTCTCCGGTCTTTTCAGCCCACGCCTCGGCGCGCTCGAGCGCCCGGTGGGCCGGGATCTGCCACTGGCGGTGCTTGAGGCCCACGCCCAGGGCCAGAAGAGCGGGCACCATCACGGCGGCGACGTGACCAAACCGCCACCGCGAAAATCGCTCGAACAGCCGGGCCAAGATCTCGGCATAGCCGACCAGCAGGAAGGCGATGGCCGGCATCAACAGCCGCCGTGAAAGAACGACGGTATCAATGAAGCCCACACCCCAGTCGACGAAGAAATAGACGCTCATCATCACCGTCGAGATGCCGATCACCAGCAGCGCCGCCCAGTCGCGCCGCCGCCAGAAGGGCAGAACGCCAACGAACAGCAGGGGCGGGCAAAGCAGCAGCGATTTGAGGTGAGCCACCCCGGAGGTTCTGAGAAATCGCAGACCGAAGGCATCACTGGCCGATTCGTTGTAGCTGGAGTGAATGGTGCCGTTCGACACAAGGTTCAGCCCGATCACTATGGCGCCGCCGACGGCGATGCCCATCAGCAAGGGCCGCACGCCGCGCACCACCTCGGCGATTCGCCGTCGTTCCCGGTACAGCACCAGCGACTGGCCCGCCAGCAGGGCCGCGACGGTCACGATGCCGGTGGTCTTGATGGCGATGGTCGCCACCGCGAACAGCACCGTCGGCCAGACGGCGCGTCTCCGCAGAAAATACCAGGTTCCCAGCCCCAGGAAAGCCAGCCCCACGTCCGCCATCACCGTGCGCGACAGCAAGACGACCGTGGGGTCCATCAGGACCACCAACCCCCACAAGCGAGAGTGTCCCCAGGACTCCAGAATTCGACCCGCCATGAGCGCGAGGGCGATGGCACCGAGGACGCCCAGCAGGAACACCATTGGCGGCGAGATCGCCACGAACGGCACCAGGACCACCGACAGGAAAAGGGGGTATTTGGGGATCAGGGCGTAGGGGCCGTCCGAGCGTTTGTGCCAGATCCCCGGGTCGTCGGGGACAGGGTGAACGCGCCCTTGCATCAACAGGCGGGCCTCGCCGATATAGCCGACCTCGTCGCCGAAGCTGAAGGCCAGCGGCCAGGTCAGCGCGAAGACGCCCAGCCAGACGACGACGCCGATCAAGAACAGGGTCTTGTCCTTCTGCGACGTCGACACCACGGGTGAAGATTCGTCGAGACTGGTCGCCGTCACGCCCTCCGTCGTCATCGACGCTCCGCAAAGTCGTAAGGCCCGCGGAAGACGCCCCGTTCGGTGACGATGGCGCCCACCAGGCGGCTGGGGGTCACGTCGAACACCGGGTTCATGGTGGCCACCCCGGCCGGTACCACGGTCTGCGCGAAGGGCCGCGTGACCTCATCGCCCGAGCGCTCTTCGATGGGGATGCTGGCGCCCGCTTCGGTCGCCGCGTCGACGGTGGTCTGGGGCGCGGCGACGATGAAGGGGACACCGAACACCGACGCGGCCGCGGCCAGCCCCACGGTTCCGATCTTGTTGGCCACGTCGCCCCGCCGGGTGATGCGATCGGCGCCCACGACGACGGCGCCCACCGCCCCGCGCGCCAGGAAACTTGCGGCGGCGCCGTCGACGATCACCGCGCAGGGAATTCCGTCCTGGTGCAGCTCCCAGGAGGTGAGACGCGCGCCCTGCAGCCAGGGACGGGTCTCGTCACACAGCACGCGAAACTTCTTTCCAGCGGCGACGCCCGCGCGAATGACCCCCAGGGCCGTGCCATAGCCGGCCGTGGCCAGGGCGCCGGCGTTGCAATGGGTCAGCACGAAACCATCATCGGGCAAAAGCGCCGCGCCGTGGGCCCCGATGCTGCGGCAGGCGGCCAGATCCTCGCTCCACACGGCGCGCGCCTCGGAGACCGGATCGCGGTCGCACACCAGCGCGTTGGCCATCCGGTGCAGGGCGGCCCCCAGGTTGATGGCCGTCGGCCGGGTGGCGCCCAGCGCCCGCATCACCTGGCGCAGCGCCACGGGCGACGGATCTTTTCGCCAGGCCAGCGCCACGCCGAAGGCGGCGGCGCAACCGATGGCCGGCGCCCCGCGCACCTCCATCTCGGCGATGGCACGGGCCACGTCTTCCCAGGAATCATAGGCGGTCCAGATCTCCTCGCCGGGGAGCCGCCGTTGATCGATCATCACCACGCGATCGTCTCGCCAGAAGATGGGCGACAGCACGTCGGGAAATTCCGAGGGACGCTGCCCGGGCGCCAGCGAGATCGCCGCCATGGTCAATCCTGGCCCAGCTAGGCCGGCCCCAGCAGCCGCCTCAGGATCTCGTTGACGCTCTTGGGGTTGGCCTTGCCACCGGTCTCCTTCATGACGGCGCCCACGAAGAAACCCATCACCTTGGCCGAACCGCCCCGAAAGCGGGCGACCTCTTCGGGATTGGCCTCGACCACGCGGCGGCAGGCCTCCTCCAGCGCGCCGCTGTCCGAGACTTGCGCCAGACCTTCGGCGGCGATGATGTCGCCGGCCCGCCGCCGTTCGCTCCACATGCGCGCGAAGACGTCCTTGCCTTGCTTGCCTGACAGCGTGCCCTGGTCGATGACGGTGACCAGCTCGGCCAGCGCGGGCGGCGAGACCGGCAGATCGGCGGCGCCCAGCCGGCGCGGATCGTCGACGCGGGCCACGACTTCGTTGATCACCCAGTTGGCGGCGCGTTTGGGCGGCGC
>DATLVT010000438.1:0-3948 GCA_035577105.1 Polyangia bacterium | reverse complement strand
TTCAACTCCCGGACCCGCGCGGTCATCCTGAATACGCCCCACAATCCGACGGGCAAGGTGTTCTCGCGCGCCGAGCTGGAATCGCTGGCCAGCCTGTGCCGCGAAAACGACGTCCTGGTGATCAGCGACGAGGTCTACTCCGAGATCACCTTCGACGGCGTCCGCCACGTCCCCATCGCCACCCTGCCCGGCATGCGCGAGCGCACCGTCACCATCGACAGCATGGGCAAGACCTTCAGCGTGACCGGCTGGAAGGTCGGCTGGGCCATCGCCGCGCCCGAGCTGACGCGGGCCATTCGCGGCGTCCATCAGTTCGTGACCTTCACCAACTCCGTCCCCTTTCAAGAGGCGCTGGCCGACATCCTGACCACCGCCACCGCCACTGACTACTACGAGGGGCTGCGGGCGACCTACACCCGCCGCCGCGACCGGCTGGCGGAGATCCTGGACGGGGTCGCCCTGACCACGCTGCCGGTGCAGGGCGCCTACTTCTTGCTGTCGGACGCCAGCGCGTTTGGTTTCAGCGACGACGTGGCCTTCTGCCGTCACCTCTGCGTCAGCGTCGGCGTGGCGGCCATCCCCACGTCGGCGTTTTACGTAAACCCGCGCACCGCCCCGCTGCTGGCCCGGTTTTGCTTCGCCAAGCGGGATGAATCGATCGAGACCGCCGCCGGCCGCCTGCGCCGCCTCCGCCCGCTTCATTGAAGCGGCGGCGCCAAAAGATCGACCCCAGGCAAGACGCTGACTCCCATCTGGGGCGAACGTGCTTATGAGGTGTGGGAAGGAGGCCCGATGAACACGATCCGCTCTCGAAAAACGATGTCGATATCAGCGCTGCCCTTGCTGGCGCTGCTGGGGTTGGGCGCTGCCGTCGGTGGCTGCGCCTACGGCGGCGTGGCCACCACCCCGGATGGGACGGTGATAATCGCGCGCAATGGACTGCTGGGCACGCTGCGCAAGGTATACATCTGCAAGCTGGCCGGCACCGCCCTGAGCTGCGTCGAGAGCACGGGCGAGCCCTGAGCAATCGCCCTGACTGATCACGGCGACGGCGGCGGCCCTGCAGGCGCCGCCGTGTCCGTGACGCCGTCGTTGTGGATGTTGATCGCATCGACGGCGTTGGTCACCCCTGCGCCCATGAAACCGAGGCCTGTGCCGGTGGAGGCCAGCCCGGCCCCGAACACCACCCAGCCAAGCGGTGACCAGGACAGCGCCACACCGACGATCACGGTGGCGATTCCGCCCATGTAAACGGGAACACCGATGGAAAGCTGGTGGCGCGCCCGGCGCGCGGGCTCAACCGCCGCCGGCACATCTGTCACCAGCGGTTCCAGCGGGCCCCCCAACGGTCCGATGGAAAAATCCAGCGCACTTTTCACGTACACCGGTCCGCCATGGCGAATGGCCAGGGACACACGGGCGCTGGGTCTCGGGTGATAAGCGGTACCGCACGCGCTGCCGGTCAGAAGCGCGATCGTCAGAATGCAGAGCGGCTGTGACCGGCCATTCAAATGATGATCAGAATGAGCACCACTACCAGGATGATCAGCACAGTCGTGGTGGTGATAATGACCACGTCGCCGCCCTTGAAGTTCTCCAGGTTCTTCGCCTGAGCCTCGCGCGCGGCGTATCCGTCCTCGACTGACTGGGCGGCCAGGGGATGCTGGCCATCGGAGGCAGGGGTCTGGTCCGACTGCTGACCCGACGCCGGCTGCGACTCGGTCGGCGAGCGAGGCTGCCCAGCCCACGCACCCGCCTGACCCCAGGTCAAGCCAACAGCCACGGCCATGACAGCCGCCAATAACTGGTTTCGTCGTCTTCCTTTACGGCGATCGTTTGTATTCATCATTGTGTTCGCCAGTCTTGGCGCCCCTCCGAACGAACATGGCCCCGCCTGGGCGACCGGCAAGAGGGGCAGCGCAGAAAGAAAGCTCCCCGGTTCGCCCGGGCTATTCCCAGGCGTCGAAGGTCTCGAACTGCATGGAGTACGTGGCGCGGCCCTGGGTGGCGCTGCGCAGGTCGGTGGAATATCCGAACATCCGGCGCAGGGGGATCTTGGCGGTGATCACCCGCTGCTGGCCGCGGAACCCAACGTCTTCGATCTGGGCGCGCCGGGCATTCAGATCGCCCAGCACGTCGCCCACGTTGGTCTCGGGACAGCTGACCTCGACGCGCATGATCGGCTCCAGCAATCGCGTCCCCGCGTCGCGGACCGCGTGGCGCAGCGCCTCGCCGACGGCGGCTTTCTCGCCGGCGACGTTCGATGCGTCGGGGCGGTACTCGATCCCGGTGATCACCACCTCGATGTCCTCGATGGGAAATCCTTGCGGGCCCGAACGCATTGCCTCGCGCGCCCCCTCGACGGCGGCGTCCAGGATCGCCTGCGGCGTCTCCGGAATCTTGGCCGCGCTGGGCGTCGCCGGCGGCCTGGCCACGGCCAGGCGCAGCTCGTTGCCCGACCGTCGCGGGCGCGGGGCGACGTGGACGCGAGCGTGACCGAACATCGCCTCGTCGTCGATGACGCGCTCGAACCGCGCCTCGCCGTCGGCCGCCTTGGCCAGGGTCTCGCGATACACCACCTGGGGCCGTCCCACGTTCGCCTCGACGCCGTACTCGCGGCGCAGGCGATCGACGATGATGTCCAGGTGCAGCTCGCCCATGCCGCGGATGATCATCTGGCCGGTCTCGGTGTCCTCGCCAAACCGAAAGGTGGGATCCTCGTCGGCCATCTTGGCCAGACCGAAATCCAGCTTCTCTTTTTCCGCCTGCGTCTTGGGCTCGATGGCGCGCGAGATCACCGGCTCATAGATGTCGATCCGCTCCAGCAGCAGCGGCGTGCGCGGCGAGCAGATGGTGTCGCCCGTGCCGGCGTCGCGCAGCCCCATGGCCACCACGATGCTGCCCGCCCCCGCCCGTTCGATCCGCTCGCGCCGGTTGGCGTGCACGGAGAACAGCCGCGCCAGCTTCTCGTTCTTGCGCGTGCGCGCGTTCTGCACCTCGTCGCCGGCCTTGAGGACGCCCGAGTAGACGCGCAGGTAGACCGCCTTGCGCCCGTCGTCCATGGCCACCTTGAAGGCCAGGGCCGCCAGCGGCGCGCCATCCTCGGGTGGCAACGTCAGCACCTCGCCGGTGGCCGGCACCGTCCCCTTCATGGGCGGCACGTCCAGCGGCGACGGCAGGTACTGGCAGACGGCGTCCAGCAGCGGCTGCACCCCCTTGTTGCGCAGGGCCGCCCCAGCCAGCACGGGGACAATGCCGCAGGCGATGGTGCCGCGCCGGAGCGCCGCCACCAGCGCCTCCTCGGCGATCGGCTGCCCCTCCAGGAATGCGTTGGCGATGGCGTCGTCGAAATCGGCGGCCGCCTCGATCAGCTTCTCGCGCGCCGCCTGCACCTCGGCTGCCATGTCGTCCGGGGGCGGGCCCTCGGTGGGCGCTTCGGTCTCGTCGCCCGAAAAGACCAGGGCCTTCTGCCGCACCAGATCGACGACGCCGGTGAACCGTTCCTCGGCCCCGATGGGCAGCTGGATGGGAACGGGGCGGGCGCCCAGCCGGGTGCGGATCTCCTCGACGGCGCCAGCAAAATCGGCGCCGGCCCGATCCATCTTGTTGATGAAGGCGATGCGCGGAACGCGGAACTTGTCCGCCTGTCGCCAGACCGTCTCCGACTGGGGCTCGACCCCCGACACGCCGTCGAACACCACCACCGCGCCGTCCAGCACACGCAGGCTGCGTTCGACCTCGATGGTGAAGTCGACGTGCCCGGGCGTGTCGATGAGGTGGATGTCGTGCCCTTGCCACGCAAAGCTGGTGGCGGCGGCGGTGATGGTGATGCCGCGTTCCCGCTCTTGCGGCATCCAGTCCATCTGCGCCTCGCCGTCGTGGACCTCGCCGATCTTGTGGATGCGGCCCGAATGAAACAGGAACCGCTCGCTGACCGTGGTCTTCCCG
>DATLVT010000437.1:0-2267 GCA_035577105.1 Polyangia bacterium | reverse complement strand
AGACGCCCAGGTGTTTGGCCAGGGCGGCCGACATGGCGCCCACCCCTTCGTCGTCAAACGGCGAACCCATCAGCACCAGGTCCGCGCCCAGGTGTCGCACCGCGCTGGCCAGCAGCTGGCCCAGACCATGGAAATCCGTGGTGCTCATCTGATCGTCGACCAGTCGAACGGCGCGCGCGGCGCCCGCGGCCAGCGCCTGGTGCAGGTAGTCCAGGCGCCCGGCGCTGTCGGGCAACAGCGCCACCACCTCGTGCCTGGTGCCCAGCGACGTGGCGGCGATCAGCGCGGGGACGTTGCAACGGCGGCTGTCGGCATCGGGAAGGCCGGGGCGAAGGCAGACGACGATTCTCATGACGGCGCCTGATCGGAGTCGGGACCGCCCAGCGAGCCCAGCGCGCGGAGCAGATCGGACCAAGGCGCCGCCGGCCCCGCATTCCACAGGACGTCGACGGCGCCCAGGCTCGTGGTGGCGACGGGCGTTTCGGTCGGCGCCACCAGGCCGACGCGCGTCGCCGGCGAGCCGAAGGTCCACTCCGCGCGCGAACCGACCACGATCAAGACGCCGGGCGCGGCGCAGGCCAGCGCGGCGGCGGAAGTGCGGCGCTGGTCGACGACGGCAACCTCGGGCGCGCCGGCCGCCGCCAGCTGCTGGGCCACATCGGCCGTCACCTCGTCGGACACCAGCACCAGCGCGGACGCCAGCTCCAGCGCGGCGAACTCGTCGGGCTCCGATTGCAGCTCGATCAGGGCCGTCTGGGCCGGCGGGTCGCAGGCGACGATCTCCACCTCGACGTCGCCGTCGCCACTTTGCGAAGGACGCCCCGTGGCGCCCAGCATGGCCACCACCGGTCGCTCGATCTCGACGGGATCCAGCTGACGGCAGCCGCTGTGCGACCCGCGCCAGCGCCGCAGGACGACGCGCCCGGTCCCGTCGGGCATGGCAGCGTCATCATTGGCAAGAACCAGATCGCTGCACCCGGCGAAGGCGCCGTTCAGGCGCATGGCCAGCGTCGCGCCCAGCTCGGCGCCCCCGCCCCCGGCCGGGAACAGGAAGATGATGGGGGCGATCCGTTCGGCGATGGCTTGCAGCGCCGGCCCGTGGGTGGCGTCCAGGGGGGGCGCACCAAACCCTGGCGCCTCGCCCAGCAGCACCTTGTCCGCGCCAGCCAGGCCCAACCGACGTGCCACCGGGGCCAGCGCCTCGGGGGTCAGGGGCTCGGTGAGCAGCACCGCGAAGACCGACGCGCCCGCATGTCGCGCCACCCGACGGGCTTCGGACACAGCAAAGAGGGAAGGCCTGGTGGGGTTGCCTTCGCGCAGGTCTATGTAGACGAGAAGATTCGGCAGAGCGAGCCTCGCTGGCAAGGCGATGGGGGAAGAAGGCGGTTTCTATCATGACCTTTCCCCCCTGGCGAAGCGCCGCGCACCGTGCTGATTTGACAGGGGGATCCTCGGATCGCAATCTCCCGGTACGGAATGCCACCAGGAACCCCCGACGGCGAGGATCCCGCGCCGGTGGTGATCGCTCCCGATCTGACCGAGCGGACCGTGCGGAACGACATCGGTCCGCAGCCCGCCCCGTGGATCGTCGACCCCACCGCGGCGGTCGAGCTTTACCGCGCCGAGATCGCCGCCCCGCCGCCCGACGCCGTGCGATCGGCGCCGCTGTTCGCGGCGATGGGCGATCTGCTGGACGGGGCGCTGCGCGACACGGACGGGGCCACCCGTTCGTACCAGGAGGCGGCGGCCATCGACGCCTCGTTCGTGATGCCGCTGTGGCCTTTGCGACGGTTGCTCTCGGCGAAAGGAGACTGGCCGGCGCTGGTCGCTCTGCTCGATCGCACGCTGCAAAACCCGGCTCTGTCGCTGGCCGACAAGGCCGACCTGTGGGTCGAGCGCGGGCGAATCCTGGAGGATCGCCTGCATCGAGACGCCGACGCGGCCGACAGTTATCGGGCGGCGCTGACCGCGGTGCCGACGCTGCCGGCTCTGGCCGCCGCGGGCAGCGCCGAGCCGGTGGTCGTCGATCATCCGCTGGCGTTGTTGTCGCTGCTGTTGCTGGGGGCGCGCACGGCCGACCGTGAGTTGATGGAGACGGCGCTGGACGGGCTGGCGCGGCTGGCGCGCGGGTCGCCGTCAGATAGCACGGTCGCGGCCACGCTGGCGCGGGTACAGCGCGCCGAGCCCAGCGACGGCGAGGGGCGGGCGTTGCGGACGCTGGGCGATGCGCTGGCGTCGCCGTCGGTGGGCTCGGCGGCGCCACTGGA
>DATLVT010000436.1:0-2578 GCA_035577105.1 Polyangia bacterium | reverse complement strand
CACGACGATCTGGCGCAGAGGGCTCGCTACCTGACGACGCAAGCCAAGGACGACGACGTTCATTTCATCCACGGCGCGGTCGGGTACAACTATCGCCTCACCAACATCCAGGCCGCGCTGGGCGTCGCGCAGCTTGAACAGCTGCCGCAGTTCATCGCCACCAAGCGCGCCAATTTTCGCCGCTACCAGGAGCAGCTGGAAGGCTGGCATGGCCTGCACCTCATCCCCGAACCAGCCGGGACGTTCTCCAATCACTGGCACTACACGCTGCTGGTGCCGCCCGAGGCGGGACGCGACCGCGAAGCCCTGATGCAACATCTGACCGCCCAGCAGATCCAGACCCGTCCCATCTGGGAGCTGAACCATCGTCAACAGCCCTACCGCGGCGACCTCGCGTTTCACGTCGAACGGGCGCCCTGGTTCCACCTGCGCGGCCTGAACCTGCCCTGCAGCAGCAACCTGACCGCCGACGAAGTCGACCGCGTCTGCCAGACGATCCGCGCGTTCCTGACGCGTTCCTGACGCGTTTCTAGAGCGACAGGGCCTGGTGCGCGCGACCGTCGACGCGGGCCACGATCTGGGACAGCTGCCGGATGAGGCGCAAGGAGATGTCGGCGCTGTTCGGGTGAAGCAACCGGCCCTGCTCCAGGATCTCGCCGGCGGCCTTGGTCTTTCCTTGCGCGACGAAGACGTCGGCCAGCGCCACCACCAGTTCGGGCGACTGGGCCGCCAGCTCCAGCGCAGCGCTCAGACGCTGCGCCGCCGCGTCCAGTTGCCCGCGCTCCATCAGCGCTCTCGCCTCACGGACGATGGCGGCGGCCGGCGGCAGCGCCGCCGCCGTGGTGGGGCGCGACACCGGCAAAGAATCGGTCAGCGCCTTGCGCGAGGCCAGCGCTTCGCGCGCCACCGCGCAGAGGTCGCGGGCGTACTGCCGCAAGAGTCTGTCGCCCTCGTCCAGGGCTTGCCTTTCAGCCTCGGGCGCGGGCCCCGGCGTCAGGTGTTTCAGGGCCCTGGCCAGCGTCAGGGCCAGGTGTTCGGCATCGCCAGCGTAAAAATAATGCGCACGCTCCGGCGCCTGCTCCTGGTGGGCTTCGATGTCACTGAGGATGATGCTCTTTCCCAGCAGGCGCGCATCCTCCACCACCGTGCTCCACCCCTCGAACAGCGACGGCTGCACCACGGCCAGGCTGGCTCGCATCAGGGCGATCTGTTCCGCGCGCGGCAGAAAACCCAGCACGCGAAAGCGATCGCTGACGCCGGCCCGCGCCATGCGGTCCCGCATCACGTCGACAAATCCCGGCATGCGACGGTCTTCGGTCTTTCCTGTGCAGACGACGAGAGGCCGTTCGCCCTGCTTGACCAGGCTGGCCACCGCGTCCACCAGGGTGGCGTAACCTTTGTGCACCCAGAACTGGTTGCTGCAGATGAGAAAAGGCTCGGTGATGCCATATTTCGCCAGGACGGCCGCCGGATCGAGTTTGAACCATGATGGATCGGCGGCCGACCGTGCGGCGACGACGCGCACCACCGGGCGCTCCCCGGAATGAAATCGTGACCAGTCATGCCGGACAGAGTGGCTGCTGAGCACCAGCAACTCGGCTTGCTCGGCGATGGTGCGGCAGGCCCGATCGCGACCGCTCCGGTCGTCAGCGTGGAACAGCACGGGCAGACGCTGATGCTGAAGGTCCGGGATCCAGGCGGCCGCCGCCCGCCCGGGTAAGGCGTGCATCAGGGTCGGAAACAGAAAGTCGATGTGCTGGAACAGCTGGTCCTCGGCGGCCACCGCCACACACCGGAAAGATGCCCCGTCGACGGCGACCTCGCCGGCTCCCACCTGGATGATGCCGTCCACCATCGGCAACAGCGAAGCGTCCACCACGGCCCGGTCTAGCCCCGCGGGAATCACCAGAAACAGCTGGGGCCGCTCTTCCGCCGGCAGCCGGGACAGCGCCGTCACCAGATTGATGGTCCGCTGGATCCCGCCCGGCCAGCCGGCGTCGGCGAGGAGGCGAATTCCCAGACGAAAACGGGTCGGCCCCGAGCGCGCGCGCGGCGTGGCCTCGTCGGTCCGAAATTCCGGGCGTGGCTGGTAGCTGAATCCACCAGGGGCGGTGCCGTCCTTCAACAGCTGGATGGTCGACCGAGCGAACATCGTCAAGGAGTGTTCCAGCGCGAACGCCGATTGCGCGCCCTCGTCCTGCGCGGTCAAGCGCAAGACCGTGGACACGGCCGTCTGCATTCCGCTGACCTGCATCAACTCTCGCTTGTGCTGGAACCACGGGCTCAGCATCTTGAACGTGTCGATGGCCAGCGGGATCCAGTGCTTCATCACGTCGTAGAAGCTTGGATGCGCCAGGTGAAACGCGATCGAGTCCTTGATCTCCACCGTGGGATATCCGGCCAGCAAGGGAAAGGCGGCGAAGAAGTAGTCCCACCAGGGCAGGCCCAGAAAATACGGCGTCGACGGATAACCGAACAGCAACTTGCGGCCGAAGAAGAAGGCGTCGATCCCACCGTCGTACCGGATGCCCGGATCGCCCGCCGTCCCCTGATCCATCCGCTTGTTGAAGGCCAGCCC
>DATLVT010000435.1:0-2898 GCA_035577105.1 Polyangia bacterium | reverse complement strand
CGGCGACCTCCTACGCGGTGGGTGTGAAGTACGACGGCGCCTGCGCCCGCCGGTCGCAGCTGGCCTGGACCACCTTCACCACCCCCAACGCCAAGTTCACCCAGCTCTCGGGCTGCTTCATCGCCACGGCCGCCTATGGGTCGGCCATGGCCCCCGACGTGGATGCCATGCGCCGGGTGCGGGACGACCTGACCAGGCGCAGCGCGCTCTTTGCGGTGGCGGCGGAGCTCTACTACCGATCGGGCCCGGCTGCGGCGGACGCCCTGCAAAAGAGTGACACCGCGCGGGCGGTTGTGCGCCGCCTGCTGGGCCCGGCGGCCGCCCTTGCAAGAGTTGCATCCGGGCGTTGACTTTCCGATCGGTCTCCCTATAATCCTCGCCTTCTCGCCGGGGGCCTCCTGGCGGGTGCCGTCTGCCCGACGGGAAATCAGCAGACGCAGGCTTTAGGCTCGAGGTTCTCAACCAGCATGCCCACCATCAATCAGCTCGTGAAATTCGGCCGCGAAGCGGTCCGGCGCAAGACGAACTCGCCGGCCCTGAAGGCCTGTCCGCAGCGGCGCGGTGTCTGCGTGCGCGTCTACACCACCACGCCGAAAAAGCCGAACTCGGCGCTGCGCAAGGTGGCCCGCGTGCGCCTGACCAACGGCATGGAAGTGACCACGTACATCCCCGGCGAGGGGCACAACCTGCAAGAGCACTCCGTGGTGTTGATCCGCGGCGGCCGCGTCAAGGATCTGCCCGGTGTTCGCTACCACATCATTCGCGGCACGCTGGACACCTCGGGCGTGACGAACCGCCGGCAGGGCCGATCAAAGTACGGCGCGAAACGACCCAAGTAACAGGAAGACGAAGAGATGCCACGCAAGGGTGAAGTACCGAAGCGCAAGCCGCTTCCCGATCCTAAGTTTACTGACCAGCCCACCGACACGCGTCGCCGCGTGACCAAGTTCGTCAACACGGTCATGGAGTCCGGCAAGAAGGCGATCGCCGAGCGCATCGTCTACCGGGCGCTGGACATCGTCGCCGAGAAGGCCAAAGAGGATCCCGTGAAAGTTTGGGATCGCGCCCTCAGCAACGTGCAGCCCAAGGTCGAGGTCAAATCTCGCCGGGTGGGCGGCGCCACCTATCAGGTTCCTGTCGACGTCCGTCCGGATCGGGCCATGGCCCTGGGCATGCGGTGGATCATCAAGGCGGCGCGTGACCGCTCGGATGGTCGCACGATGCAAGAAAAGCTGGCGGCGGAGCTATTGGATGCGTCCGGCAACAAGGGGAACTCGGTGAAGAAGCGCGAGGACACCCACAAGATGGCCGAGGCCAACAAGGCCTTTGCCCACTATCGCTGGTAGTTCGATAAATTAGGTTTACAATCAGGAGCTTTTCGTAGTTATTCACCCGTTCGCAAATAGGGCGGAAGCATCAAGGCAGCGGCCGCCAGCCTGAAGGCGTGAGCTGAGAGAAGACCCTCTCGGAGCATTCTTCCAGCCTGGCGCCCATCGCCTCGACGAACTTCCTCCCGGTCATCACCAACGACGGACCTGGCGGTCACCGCCCCGGAGCCACGGCTTCGGAGCGGCGATCGTCTGCGCGTCGGAAAGGATCTCGGAAGTCGTGGCCCGTCAGTTCCCCATCTCCAGCACCCGAAATATCGGGATCATGGCGCACATCGATGCGGGGAAGACCACGACTACCGAGCGGATCCTGTATTACACCGGCGTCTCTCACAAGATCGGCGAGGTCCACGAGGGCACCGCCACGATGGACTGGATGGAGCAAGAGCAAGAGCGCGGCATCACCATCACCGCCGCCTCGACAACCTGCTTCTGGCGCGACCACCGCATCAACATCATCGACACGCCCGGCCACGTCGATTTCACCATCGAGGTCGAACGCAGCCTGCGTGTTCTCGACGGTGCGGTGGCCGTGTTCTGCGCGGTCGGTGGCGTCGAGCCGCAATCCGAGACGGTCTGGCGCCAGGCCGACAAGTACCGCGTCCCGCGCGTCGCCTTCATCAACAAGTGCGATCGCACCGGCGCCGACCCCGACCGGGCCGTCCAGCAGATCCGCGAGCGGCTGAAGGCGCACCCACTGGTCCTGCAGATCCCCGACGGTCTGGAAGACGAATTCGCCGGCGTGGTCGATCTGGTCCGGATGCGCCACCTGCAGTGGACCGACGACACCATGGGCGCCGCGTTCAATGACATCGAACCTCAGGGCGACCTGCGCGAGCAGGCCCAGGCGGCCCGCGAGGCCCTGGTCGAGGCGGTGGGCGAGGTCGACGACCAGGTGATGGGCTATTACCTGGAAGGTCGGCCGGTCAGCGCCGAGCTGCTGACGGCGGCCATTCGCCGGGCCACGGTGGCGGGCAAGGCCGTTCCCGTCCTGATGGGCGCGGCCTTCAAGAACAAGGGCGTGCAGCCCCTGCTGGACGCCGTCGTCGATTTTCTGCCGTCGCCGATCGACATTCCGGCCGTCGTCGGCAAGGACGGCGACGGACATGAGACGTCGCGCACTGCCAGCGACGACGCTCCCTTCTCGGCGCTGGCGTTCAAGATCATGAACGACCCGTTCGTCGGGCAGCTCACCTACTTCCGCGTTTACTCGGGACGGCTGGAGGCGGGCGCCACCGTCTACAACGCCACCAAGGGCAAGCGCGAGCGCATCGGACGTCTGCTGCGCATGCACGCCAACAAGCGTGAAGACATCAAGGAGGTGACCTGCGGGAACATCGCCGCGGCCGCCGGGCTGCGCGTCACCACCACCGGCGACACCCTGTGCGACGACAAGGACCCCGTCCTGCTGGAGTTGATGGAGTTCCCGGCGCCGGTCATCTCCATCGCCATCGAACCAAAGACGCAGGCAAATCAAGATCGCCTGGCGATGGCCCTGGCCAAGCTGGCC
>DATLVT010000434.1:0-14628 GCA_035577105.1 Polyangia bacterium | reverse complement strand
AGCCTGACGCAAGAGGCGAGCGATGGCAGCGGTCACCGCGAGCGGGCGGGCGCGGCGGTGCCCGGTCACGCCATCGCCTTGCAACCGACGCCCGCGGCGCCACCGGCGGCGGCCACAGCGGCAGCGTCGACGGCGATCATGGGAGGCGAGGCCCAGGTGGCGGTGGCGACGACGATGCCGTCGTCGCCGGTCGCCAGCACCAGGGCCACCGGAGCGACGCCGGGCGGCTTTCCCACCGACTGGCCCGAGGTGAAGGAACCCGGGCTGGCCGCGCCGACTGCCGCTCCCTCCCCCGCTCCGTCGCGGACGGCGCCAGCGCAGACGCAGGCCCGCGCACTGTCACCCACCCGGACGCGGTCGCCGCGGATCACCGGGAGCAACCCCCGCAACCCGCCCACGGCGGCCGCCATCGCCGCCGCCCGCGCCGTCCCCACCGGCAACGAGATCCTGGGGCGGGCGCAAAAGGCGTTCAACAAGGGCGATTACCCCGAAGCCATTCGCCGCGGCAAGGAAGCGATCGGCGCCGGCGCCGCAGCCGCCGGTCATCTGCTGCTGGGCGACGCTTACTATCACCTGGAGCGGTACACGGAGGCGGTGCGCGAGTATCAGGCGACGCTGTGGCTGGAGCCCGGAAACGCGCAGGCGCGGCGAGGGCGCGACCTGGCGCGGTCGGCGGCGGCAGGCGGCGACGGCGCACAGTAAGGCGTGCCCCTTTCGCCGCCTCGCTGGGCGAGGGGCATGTCCGCGCCTCGCCCGCGAGAGCGGGAGAGGTGCTTGGAGTCGATGGCGTCCCTCGTCTGCCTTTTCGCGGTGAGAGAGAGATGTTGGGGCGGGCGTGCGCTAGAAGTGGCGCGTGAAGGCCACCATGCTGGCGGCGGCGGCGGCGAAGCCGACGGCGGTCAGGGCGACGCCGCCGGTGAGGGTCTTGTGCCCGGTGCACACCGCCGACGGGTCGGACGACGAGCAGCTTCCGCCGTTGTCGATGGCGATCAAGGTGACGCCGGTGGCGATGGCGGCCACGGCCACGCCGACGGCGGTCCAGCCGAGCGGCCGCCAGGGGGTCGGGCCGGCGCGCGGCGATTCCGCCGGCGGCATCTCCAGCGTCGGCGCCTCTGGCTGCTGGGTCACGACCAGGGTCCGATCCTCGAACGCCGGCGAGCGAACGACAGAACGGTCGCCGGCACCGGGCGTGCGGGCCACGGCCCCGCCTCGCGACAGCGTCGGTGACGACCGGCGCTTGAACACGTCTGACTTCAGGGCCGACGCGCTGACGCTGGCGGTCTCGTAGGCTTCGTTCTCCGTGCAGATCTCGCAGCGATCCTCGCGGCTGGCGATCACCGTCGCCGAGACGGCATCGATCATCTCCAGGCGAACGACATAGCTGCGGCCGATCATCTCCATCGATCCCCGCAGCAGATAGGTGGCGCCGGTGGCCTTGCCGATCTCCGTCAGGCAGGTGGCCGTGTCGCAGGCGACCATTCCTCGCTCGGCCATGGCCCGACCGGTGGTCGTGCTGTCGGCGACGTCGGCGCCCGAGGCGATGAGGCCGCCCACGATGGCCGCGTTCATCTTGACCCGCACCTCGGCGGTGACGTCGCCCATGGACAGGCCGATGACGGCGATGCGCGACTTGCCGGCGAACGCGCACGGCGCCCCGAGCAAGAACGCGGCGACCAACCACCCTGTCACCGCCAACCTCCGCCTCGTCGTCGTCGTCGACATGGCCGAGATGCTCCGGTTGCGCTGCCTGGATGTCAAGAACCGCGACCAAGCGGCCAGATCAGGGTCTCCAGCAACATCGCTGGCCGGGCCAGGATCTCCCGCAAGGAATGGCGCATCGCCGCGTGTGAATCTCCGATCAGGCCGACGGCGTCGATCCCGGCCTTGCGCGCCAGGATGAGGGCCCGCGGCAGGTGATAGGCCTGCGTGCAGATGGCCGCCGCCCGCACACCAAAGACCTGGGCTGCGCGTTCCATGGTGGCCCGGGTGCGAATGCCCAGACGGTCCTGCGTGACCGCCGCCGCCGGGACGCCGCGCCCCACCAGCCAGCGCGCCATCGCCCCGGGCTCGTCCTGATCGTTGCCGTAGACCCCGCCTGACACCAGGATGGCGCTGACCTTGCCCGCGCTGTACAGGTCGGCGGCCGCCTGCAGTCGCTCGGCCAGTTCCTGCGACGGCACCCCTCGATTGACGTGCGTCCCCAGAACAATGGCGGTCGGGCGCGACGGCACCTCGGCCGCGCGCTGGAAAGTGACGTCCGCCGTGGACCACTGCGCGTAAATGTTGGCCGCCACCAGGGCCGCCAGGCCCAGCAGCACCGCGTTGCGGATCAGACGACGGAGCCTAGCCCAGTGAGCCGCCATCGCCTTTGTAGATCTTGGCCGCCCCGACGTGGCCATAGCGATGCCAGCGAATGTGCTGGCGCGACAGATGAAACAGGATCTCGTCGCGCCCCACGCCCCGCGCCTGCGCCCCTTCCACCCAGTCCAGCACCACCTCGCGCGCGTCGGGCGGGTGAAACAGGAAGGTGCGCCCGAAGATCACCGCCTGGCCGTCCCAGATGACCCGCGCCTCGAACACGTCACCGACGTGAAACCCGACGGTGCCGCGGCGTTCGCCCACCGCAAAGCGGGCGCCGCCCAGCACGTCCTCCACGTCCAGCACGCCGTCCTCGGTGCCGTGCAGCTCGAACAGGCTGCGGTGGCTGGTGGCCAGCAAGGCGGCCTCGCGCCGTTCGTCGTCGGACAGCGAGGCGTCCTCGCTCAGCGCGCGCACCGCGGGGGGTGGACCGCCGTCGAAGGACCGTTCGATCACGTACCACTCGAGAAAAGCCGCCATCCGCCCTTCGAACAGCTCGGCGTCGTCGTCGAACACCTTGCCGGCGCGGTCGAAGTATTCGGCGCGGGCCCGCATCGCCTCCAGCTTGTGCCGGCCGTCGCTGTATCGTTCAGCCAGCCGATCCAGGACGCGGTAAATCATCGGAGCTGAAACCGGCGGGCGGCGCGCTCACTTGCGCCGGCGTTGATCCATCAGCGCCGTGAACCGATCGAACAGGTACGTGGCGTCGTTGGGGCCCGGAGAGGCCTCGGGGTGGTACTGGACGCTGAAAACCGGCAGGTCGCCGTGGCGCATCCCTTCCACGGTCTTGTCGTTGAGGCTGACGTGCGACAGCACCGCCTTGCCCTGCAGCGAATCGACGTCGACGGCGAACCCATGGTTCTGCGAGGTGATCTCCACCTTCTGCGTGCCGAGGTCCATCACCGGGTGGTTGGCGCCGTGGTGGCCGAACTTCAGCTTGTACGTCTTGCCGCCCAGGGCGAGGCCCAGGATCTGATGGCCCAGGCAGATCCCGAACACCGGCAGCTCGGCCTTGCACAGGGCCCGCGCCGATTCCACCGCGTAGTCGACGGCGGCCGGATCGCCGGGACCGTTCGACAGGAAGATGCCGTCGGGTTTCAGGCTCAGCGCTTCCTTGGCGCTGGTGGTGGCCGGCACCACCGTCACCTTGCAGCCCTGCGAGCGCAGCCGGCGCAGGATGCCGCGCTTGATCCCGAAGTCATAGGCGACCACGTGGTGGCGCACCGGCGGGACAACCCCCGACGGCCCGCCCGGGTTGGTCCCCTGCCAGATCGGCTCGTCCCAGCCGTAAGCCTCGCGCGTGGTCACCTCGCGCACCAGATCGCGCCCCTCCAGCGACGGGTGCTTGCGGGCCCGTTCGACGGCGCCGGCCGCGTCGGCGACGTTGCGGGTGATGACCGCGCGCTGAGCGCCGGTCGTGCGGATGCGCCGGGTGACGGCCCGGGTGTCGATGCCGCTGATGCCGGCCACGCCGTGCTGGCGCAGCAGAGCGTCCAGACCGCCCGAGGCCCGCCAGTTGGAGACCACCGGCGACAGCTCGCGCACCACGAACCCGGCGCACCAGGGGCGCGGCGATTCAAAGTCGACCGGGTTGACGCCGACGTTCCCGATCTCGGGAGCCGTCATGGTGACGATCTGGCCGCGATACGACGGGTCGGTGAGGACCTCCTGATAGCCGGTGATGGCCGTGTTGAAGACGATCTCGCCAGCGCCGTCGTCGATCGCGCCGAACCCCAGGCCCCGGTAAATGGTGCCGTCTTCCATGGCCAGCAGGGCCGGCGACGGACCGGGGGTGGTGGTGGTTTCTTTAGCCACGAAATCTCTCCTCGCTGAAAGCTATCTTACCGGCGACCAAGGTCAATGCCGCTCGTCCGCGCATGGCCCGCCCCACGAACGGGCTGTTGCGCGACCGCGAGACGAACGACTCCGACCGGACGGTCCAGGCGGCCTCAGGATCGATGACCGTGACGTCGGCGGGCGCCCCATCGGCCAGCGACCCGCCGCGCAGCCCGAACAGCGCCGCCGGCGACGTCGACAGACGGGCCACGAAGCTGCTGGGCGTCAGCGTGCCGCCGCGGACCAGCTCGAGGATCAGCGGCACCGCCGTCTCGAGGCCGGTCACCCCGAAGGCGGCTTGCTCGAACTCGACGTCCTTCTCCAGGACAGAGTGCGGAGCGTGGTCGGTGGCCACCGCGTCGATGGTCCCGTCGCGCAGCCCTTCGATCAGCGCCTCGATGTCCGTCGCCGTGCGCAGAGGCGGGTTGCATTTGGCCGCGGTGTCGTAGTGGGCGCAGGCCTCGTCGGTCAGCACCAGGTGGTGCGGCGTGACCTCGCAGGTCACCGGCAGGCCGCGCCGCTTGGCCTCGCGCACCAGGCGCACCGACTCGGCGCTGCTGACGTGGGCCACGTGATAGCGGGCCCCGGTCAGCGCGCACAGCTCGATGTCGCGCGCCACCATCGACGATTCGGCGGCCGCCGGCTGGGCGCGGATGCCCGCTCGGGTCGAGACGGCGCCCTCGTTCATGGCCCCGCCCGCCGACAGCAGGAGGTCTTCGCAGTGCTGGACCAGGGTCAGGCCGAAGGTGCGCGCGTACTCCAGGGCCCGGCGCATCAGCTCGCTGTTCATCACCGGGTGTCCGTCGTCGGAGACGGCCACGCAGCCGGCCTCGCGCAGCTCGCCCATCTCGGCCAGCGACTCGCCCTTCAGCTGTTTCGAGATGGCGCCGATCGGGTAGACGCGCACCACGCCCACCTCGGCGGCCCGGCGGACGATCAGCTCGGTGACGGCGCGGTTGTCGTTGGGGGGCGTGGTGTTCGGCATGGCGCACACCGCCGTGAACCCGCCTGCCGCCGCGGCGCGCGTGCCCGTGGCGATGTCTTCCTTGTATTCCTGGCCTGGCTCGCGCAGGTGGGTGTGCAGATCGATCAGCCCGGGCATCACCCAGCAGCCGCCGACGTCCAGGACCCGGGTGCCCTTGTCGACGCCGGCGCCGCCCGCGATGCCGGCGCCGATGCGCGCCACCACGCCGTCCTTCACCAGCACGTCGGCCGTGGAATCCAGATTACGGGCGGGATCGATGACCCGGCCGCCTCGCAGACAAAAATCCATTGCGCCGGGACCCTTGAATAGAAGTTCAGGAGGCGACAGTCAACGCTTTTCGGGGGCGGGTTGGTGGCCGACGTCGGATCCGCCTGGCCGGCCCCCGCCGTCGCCCTACGGCGTTCGGGCGCTGACCGCGTCGAACCTGTGCCTGGTCACCCAGCCCGCCACCTCGTCCTCGCGCTTTATCATCGTCGTGATCCTGGCGTATCGAGCCCTCGCGCTGGCGGCCAGCGCCCGCGCCCGGTCGCGCTGCTGGCCGCTGTCCCACAGGGCGCGCGCCAGCGCAAACTCGGTCTCGGCGATATGCGCGGGCGACTGCTCTTTCTCCAGCCGGAGGCGCAATGCCCTTTCCAGCGGCGCCACTGCCAGCACCGGTTTCCCCTCGCCCAGGTAGCTGAGCCCGATGGATTGCAGCGCATACGAAAGGAAGAGATGGTTCTGGCCGAGCTGCCGCTCCCACAGCACCATGGCGCGCGTCGCCACCGCGCGCGCCTCGTCCCAGCGCCCGAGCTGAACCAGGATCTCGGCGCGATTGCTGATCTGCTTGACCACCTGCGGATGGTCGGCGCCCAGCGTCTTGCGACCGATCTCGATGCCCCGATCGCTGTGAGCCAATGCCTCCTCGGGGCGCTTGAGGGCGATCAAGACATTGGTGAGTGTACCTTCCACACGCATGAGGTCCGGATCGTCGGGAGAGAAAGCACGCTGGCCAACAGTGAGGGCTCGCACGGCGTGCGCCAGTCCCTCGTCCGCGCGCCCGTTCATCTCCAAGGCCGCGCCCACGTTGTTGTTCAGCCAGACCTGCAACCGCTCGTGACCGCCGATGCGGCGCAAGATGGCCTCCGACATGCGCGCCCAGAGCTCGGCGTCTCTGGGGCGCCCCCCTTCGACGGACATGGCGCTGACGAGATCAATGGCGATCTCCGCCTTGACCTCGTCGTGGCGTCCCTCCTCCGCCGCAAAGATCCCCTCGTTCAGCGCTCGCTCGGCCTCTGCGCCGGCATTGAGATCCACCAGCACCCGCCCGCGCAGCTCCAGCACCTCGGCGAGCATCGGCGCAAAATTCAGCGAGCGGACGTCGGCCACCAGCTGGGCCGTGGCTCTCTCGGCGGCCGGCAGCCGACCGGCCGCTGCCAGCGCCCGCGTGTCGGCCAGCCGCCCTTGGAGGACCTCGAGCTGGCGTCGGACCCTGGGATCGTCGGGAGGTGGCATCACCGATCGCAGCAGCTTGATGTCGTCACAGCGCCCCAGGTCGCCCAGCTGGCTGGCGGCCTCTGCCGCGTTCTCCACGACCGCGCCGTCCGCCTTGACGAAGATCGCGGTGAGCGACTTGAGGTTCCCCAGTCGGTCCTGAAGACAGGCCATGCGCAGGTCCAGCACCTCGGCGGATTGCACGCCACGGACGCGCGTCGCCTGGCAGGCGTCCGTGTACGTCTCAACCCAGCGCCTGGCGTAGTCGTTGATCGCCCTGCTGATGGTGGCGAACGCATCGACGGCGAACGGTTCCTTGCTCGCCATGAAAGCCTGGCGCACCTGCTCCTTGACCGGAGCGTCCCAGACGTTCACCAGCCTGGTCTCGCCGTCCAGGCAGATCACGGGGGCCTGTCGGGCCACCATTGTCGTCCCGACCAGGGTCAAGATCGCCGCCGCCGCCACCGCGCTCCAGATGAGCGCGCGGCGCCGGTTGCGAGAGGCCAGCCCATCCAGATCGCGCAGCAGCGGTTCCAGGCTGGGGTAACGCTTGTTCGGCGATGCCTCCAGGCCGCGCAGGATCACCTTCCGGACCGCCAGCGGTATCGCGCCCCTCTTTTCGGTCCGGATGATCCCTTTCTCCACGTTTGCCGCCAGAGCGAGCGCCGTGTCGCCCGCGAAGGGACGTTCTCCGTAAAGCGCCTCGTACAGGGCGACGCAGAAACTGAATTGATCCGTGCGCGCATCGGTGGCCCGGCCGGCGAACTGTTCAGGAGACATGTACGCCGGTGTCCCGACCAGCTCACCGCCGGAGAACGTCGATTCGACCAGGGAGACCTCTTGCTGCGATGGCTCGCCCGCAGCGGAAAGCTCCTCCACGGGGCGAGCCAGACCAAAGTCGGACACACGGACATGTCCGGCGCCCGTCAGCATCACGTTTTCAGGCTTGAAATCTCGATGAACCAGCCCGGCCTGGTGAGCCGCCATCAGGCCGTGGCCCGCGGCGGCGAACACCCGCAAGGTCTCGCGCCAGGGGTGAGCGCCGGCGCCCATCCACTCGCGAAGCGTGCCGCCGTCGATCAGATCCATGGCCAGAAACACCCGCCCGCCAAAGGAGCCGACGTCGTGGATGGCGACCACATGCGGGTGTGAGAGACGAGCCAGCGCCTTGGCCTCGCGCAGGAGGCCGCTGTGGGCCACCTGCTGGGTGGCCGCCTTGGTCTCTCGCAACAGCTTCAAGGCCACCCGACGATCGAGGTCGGGGTCGTACGCGGAGTAGACCTCGCCCGCGCCGCCGCGCCCGATCATCTTGATGATGATGTAACGGCCGATGGTCGTCCCCACGCGAAGCTCGCCGGGGCTGAGGGGCTGCTGTGCGTCGCGTCCACCCACCAGCGTCTCCGCGGTCTGGTCCGGTGGCATGGAGGGCCCCTTGATCATTGGACTTGCCGGACAATAACAAAATGCCAAAGACGGTGGGCAACCGGGCCCGGACCGAAGAGTTGACCGAGGGGCTCGCTCAGGTCGCCATCGGCGCCGTCACCGCTGGATCGTCGCGTGCGTGGCCACGCAAGGGCAGCGGCCGCTCCGCCAACCGTCGACGTTCAGGCTGTCACTCGCCGTTGGCGGACGCCGCCTCGCCGCCCGCCAGCAGGTACAGCACCGCCATCCGGATGGCCACGCCGCGTGCCACCTGATCCAGGATGACCGCGCGCGGCCCGTCAGCGACGGAGGGCTCCATCTCGACGCCCCGGTTGATGGGGCCGGGGTGCATGACGATGGCGTCGGGTTTGGCCAGCGCCAGCCGGCGGTCGTTGAGGCCGAAGTAACGCGAATACTCGCGCGTGTTGGCAAAGAGGCTGGTGCCCATGCGTTCCTTCTGGATCCGCAGCATCATCACCACGTCGGCGCCTTCCAGCGCCGGCTCCAGGCGATCGTGGACGGTCGCCCCCATCGCCTCCAGACCGATCGGCAGCAGCGTGCGCGGGCCGGCCACGCGCACGCGGGCGCCCAGCTTGAGCAGCGCAAAGATGTTCGAGCGGGCGACGCGGCTGTGGGTGATGTCGCCGCAGATGGCCACGTCCAGACCCGCCACCGTCCCCTTGTGGGCGCGGATGGTCGAACAGTCCAGCAGCGCCTGCGTGGGGTGCTCGTGGGCGCCGTCGCCGGCGTTCACCACGCCGGCCGAGACGCGGGCGGCCAGCATCGCGGCGGCGCCCGCCTGGGCGTGGCGGATCACCACCACGTCGGGGGCCATGGCGTCCAGGTTGCGCGCGGTGTCCAGCAGGGTCTCGCCCTTGACCGTCGACGAGGCCGCGCCAGAGATGTTGATGGTGTCGGCGGACAGCCGCTTGCCGGCGATCTCGAACGACGTGCGGGTGCGCGTCGACGGCTCAAGAAAGAGGTTGATCACCGTCTTGCCGCGCAGGGTGGGCACTTTCTTGATCGGGCGGGTGGCGATCTCCATGAACCGCTCGCCCAGGTCCAGCACCATGTTCAGGTCGGCGGCGGCCAGCGTCTCGATCCCCAGCAGGTGGCGGTGTGGGAACGTCGTCAACTGCGCCGCTCCCGCAGCACCACCCGGTCGGTCTCGCCGCGTTCCTTCAGCATCACGCGCACCGATTCCCGCGCCGTGGTCTGCAGCGCCACCCCCACGAAATCGGGCTGGATGGGCAGCTCGCGCATGCCGCGATCGACCAGCGCCACCAGCTTGACCGCGCGCGGCCGGCCATAATCGGCCAGCACGTCCATGGCGGCGCGCACCGTGCGCCCGGTGAACAGCACGTCATCGACCAGGATGATGGTGCGGCCGTCGATGGTCTCCGGCAGGTCGGTGGGGCCGATCTCCGGTTTGGGCAGGCCACGAAACACGTCATCACGGTAAAGGCTGATGTCGACCGCGCCCAGCACCGGCGTCCCCTCCCCTTGCGCCGCCACCAGCGACACCAGCCGCTGCGCCAGGTAGGCGCCGCCCGTGCGGATGCCGACGAAGTACAGCGGGCGCTCCGCGCTGGACAGACGTTCCACCACCTCATAGGCGATGCGCCGCAAGGTCCGCGTCACGCCGGTCTCGTCCAAAATCTCGCGCCGCTCGACGAGATCGCTGTCAGGAGGCGGCGGGCGGGGCGACATGGCTGCGGGTTCCGTCAGAGATAGTACCGAAGAAAGAGGTCGGTGAGCACTCCCCACGCGCTGGTGGGGCCCACCACGCCAATCGACCAGACACTGGCGTCGGGGGTGCTTTCATAACGGAATCCGAGGCCGGTGGCTACGCCAACCGACAGGGCCGGCACGCCGACAAAGCCGAAATGCAGCTCGCCTTCCAGGGCGGCCCGCAGATCGACGACCACCGTGGTGGTGGTCGATTCGCCCCCCGGCTTGAAGAAGAACACGCCCAGCTGGGGGCTGGCTCCCACCGCCAGGTGTCGCCAGGTGCCAAGCAGCAGCGTCACCCCCAGCTGCGGCCCGCCCCCCACGTACGAATCCAGCGTGCGAACCCCTTCCTTGCCACCGCCCAGGGCCAGCGCCACGCCCACGTTGAAGGCGAGGTCGCGGTTCGTCCAGTGCCGCACGCCGATCAACCCCAGGTCGACCGTACAGGGCGCCGTTGCCGTGCTGGGGCAGCCGCGCGACGGTCGCAGCGTCAGCGGGTACGGCCCGGGCGACAGGCGGCGCGCCTCGATGCCCCAGTGGCCGACCACGGCGTCGTGATCGGACGGCGCCGGCTCGGCGTCGGCGATGGGGATAGGACCGGGGACGATCAGCGCGCTGGGCGCGGCCGCGACGGCCGGCGTGACAGAGGCGCTGGCGGGCGCGGCGGCCGCGGCGGCGTCAGCGGCGGAGGGCGCGGCCGCCGGGGTCGGTGGCGTCGGCGCAGGCGCTGGCAGGCGCGGCGTCGTCGGCACCGGCGGTGGCGGCTCGGCCGGGACCACGGCCGGGGCGGCGGCGTTCGACGTCCCCATCTGGGTCACGGGGGCCGCCTGCCCCGTCGACCCATGGCCAACCAGAGTGAGGATCGCCGCCAACAGGACCGTGCCGCCGCGCCGGCCAGCCCTCATCGTGAACCCAGTTTTTTCAAACAGCCCTCAATTTCCTTTGTCGAAGAGACAGATGTTGGGAGGCTGCGGGTCCAGGCTGCAGCGGTAGCCGGCAGGCGAGCGGCTGCAGTCGGCGGCCGTGGCGCAGCGTTCGTAACAACGAAACACCGGCGCGTCGGAGGCGCGCTGCGCGCACAGGCTGGTCGCCCCGGGGCAGGCGTCGACGCCCGATGCCACACCCGGCTGGCAGCCTGACAGCAGGCAGGCGCCCCCCGGAAAGCGCGGGCCCCCCTCGCAGGTGGCGCCCAGCAGGCAGTCCGCGTCCGTCTGGCAGGCGGCCCCGATCAGCGCCGCCTTGGTGAAGCACAGCCCGGTGGCCAGGTCGCAGCTGTCGCCGGTCTTTCGATCCAGGCAGGTCTGGTCACCGGCGCAGGCGTCGGCGACGGCGGGCACCAGCAACGTCCGGCAATAGCCAAGGACGATGTCGTCCAGCGGATCTTGCGTCGTGCCGTTGTCCGACTGCGGCTCGCGCTGGCAGCGCTGCTGGGGTCCACAGTCGCTGTTCTTCCAGCAGACGGCCGAACAGGCGGCGCGACTGGCGGTACCGGGAAAGCGAAACAGCGTGTCCAGACATTCACCGCTGCGACATTCGGCGCCGCTGGCGCAGGCGGCGCCCACGGTCTTGGTGCCGCCCGGCTTGCAGATCTGCAGGGCCGTGCGCGGTCCCAGCACGCGGCAGCCCTGACCGGCCGGGCATTCGCTCTCTGCTTTGCACAGGGTGGACGCCGCCAGCGCCGCGATCTTGCCGCGCGGCGTGCACATGCCGACCATGGCGTAGGATTGATTGGGCAGCGTCGAGGTCCGGTATTCCAGGCAAAACGCGTCGCCGGGACAGTCGCTGTCCAGACGGCACATCGTGCTGCAGAAGCTGGACGCCGACGGTCCGGAGGTTCCCACTGCCGGGACGCACAGCGAATCATCGGCGCAGCGCTGGCCGGCAGACGGATCCGACGAGCACGGCATTCCAAAGCCGAGCGCGCCCGTCCGGGCCGCCACGCACGACAGATAGAAAGCGTCGCCGCCGGCCGTGGGCGACGTCGCTACGCACACCTTGCCGGCCGCGCAAGACTGGCTGGGACCGGACTCGGCGATCTCGCCGGTCTTCAGCGCCGCCACGGACTTCAAGGTACCGCCGCATGAATCGGCCGGGCACGGACCGCCGCCGTCGGCCATGCCCACGCAGCCGATAGCATCGGGCGCCGGCAGCTTGATGATCGTGTCGGGGGCGGCGTCGACGTCTCCAGCCGGATGGCTGCCCGCCCCTGCGTCCCGGCAGCCGGCCGTCGTCGTCGCCAGGGCCGACGCCAGCGCCGCCATTGCCACCGCTGTGACCAGCGCTGCGCCCAGTCGCGGACTTGTCATCAGACTGGGATTATTCACGCATCGCCTTCCAAACGTCAAAACTCGATCGGTCGTCTATGATGGGGCCATGCCGTCGCCGGGCACCGCCCCCAGCAGTCACCAACCTCGCGTCGCGGCCATTCTCCTCATCGGCAACGAGCTGTTGTCGGGGAAGGTCGAGGACGAAAACGCCCGTTACCTGGTCCGCGAGCTGCGCGACCTGGGCGTCACCGTCGGCCGCATCGAGGTCATCCCCGACGTGGCCGCCGACATCACTGAATCGGTGCGAGCCCTGTCGCGGCGGTTCGACCTGGTGTTCTCGTCGGGCGGCGTCGGGCCCACCCACGACGACCTGACCCTGCCCGCCGTCGCCGACGCCTTCGGCATGACCATGCGCCGCAACCCCGAGCTGGAGTCGCTGCTGCGGGCCAGCTTTGCCCAGCACCTGCACGAGCGCGACCTGCGCATGGCCGACATCCCCAGCGGGGCGCGCCTGGAATATGGCACCGGCGGCCGCACCGCCGCCTGGCCGGTGGTGGTGGTGCACAACGTCTGGGTGTTGCCCGGCGTGCCCGCCATCTTTCGTCGCAAGTTCGAGCTGGTGCGCGAGCTGTTCCGCGGCCAGCCCATCTTTGGCCGCGCCGTCTACTCTCGCGCCAGCGAGGGCCCCATCGCCGACGCGCTGGACGCCGTGGTGGCCGCCTTCCCGACGGTCGAGGTCGGCTCGTACCCGCACCTGGACGCCGTCGACTATCGCGTGAAGATCACCCTGGACGGCCGCGACCAGGCCGCCGTCGACGGCGCCACGGCCGACCTGGTGGCGCGCCTGGGAGACGCCGTGGTGAGAACCGAATAAGAGAAGTGGTAGAACCCGGCCATGGCCGACGTCCCGCCGTCAGTGAAAGGCATGAACGACATCCTCGCCCCCGAGGTGTCGAAGTGGCATTTCCTCGAGGAGAAAGCGCGCAGCATCCTGGAGTCGTTCTCCTACCGCGAGCTGCGCACCCCCGTCCTGGAATACACGCCCCTGTTCGTGCGCTCCGTCGGCGAGGTCACCGACGTGGTCGAGAAGCAGATGTACACCTTTGACGATCGCGACGGCCGATCGGTCACCCTGCGCCCCGAGGGGACCGCCCCGGCCGTGCGCGCCTATGTCGAGCGGGCCCAGTGGAACAAGGAGCCGGTCACGCGCTGGTACTACATCGGTCCGATGTTTCGCCACGAACGCGCCCAGCGCGGGCGCCTGCGCCAGTTCCACCAGGTGGGCGCCGAGCTGTTCGGCGTGGCCGAGCCGTCCGCCGACGCCGAGCTGATTGCCATGCTGCACGCCTTCCTGGTCGAGCTGGGCCTGCCCGCCAGCGAGATCCAGCTGAGCCTGAACAGCCTGGGCGAGCCGGGCGAGCGCCTGGTCTATCGCGACGCCCTGGTGGCGTACCTGACCGCCCATCAGGACAAGCTGGACGAAGAATCGCGGCGGCGTTTGACGACGAACCCGCTGCGGGTACTCGATTCGAAGAATCCCGATGTCACCGCGCTGGTGGCGGGCGCGCCGCTGCTGCTGGACACGCTGGGCGACGAGTCCAGGCGCCGGTTTGGGCGGGTGCAGGAGATCCTGAAATCGCTGGGCGTCGCCTTCGACGTCGACCCGCGCCTGGTGCGCGGCCTGGACTATTACACCGGCACTGTCTTCGAATTCAAAACCAACGCCGGCGATCTGGGCGCCCAGAACACCGTGGGCGGCGGCGGCCGTTACGACGGCCTGGTCGAATCGCTGGGCGGCCCGCGCGTGCCGGCGCTGGGTTTCGGCCTGGGCATCGAACGGACGCTGCTGGCGTTGAAGGAGCCGGCCGAGAGCTTCGAGCCGGCGCTGGGCGTCTTCGTGGCGCCGATGGACGCGGCGGCGCTGGCCTTCGCGCTGCCCATCGCGCACAGGCTGCGCCTGGGTGGAATCCGGGTGGAGATCGAGCACCGCCTGGGCAGCCTGAAGTCGCAGCTGAAGCGGGCGGATCGATTGAAGGCCCGCCTGGCCATCATCGTCGGCGAGACCGAGGTGGCCGCCAGGAAGGTGCAGCTGAAGGACTTCGGGACCGGCAAGCAACACGAGGTGCCGGTCGACGAGATCGAGACGCGGGTCCGGGGGTTGCTGGACTGACGAGCCTGATCACTGGGTGGACAGGCACTCGACGACGTTCGTGCCGGCGGGTTGGCACTTGCCCTGTCGCCGGGCGGTGGCGCAGATCGGATCGGCGGCCCCTGCCCTGGTCGTGTCGCAAACAAATTTCAGCGGCGTCCCGGGCGTCACAAATCTGGTCCGCAGGGCCTTGAGCGCGCCCGGTCCACTGACGGGTCGGCCGACGTCGACGCTGTTGCTGGCGCCGGCCGAACCAGGGGTCAACGTCGGTCTGCACCCGGAATAAAGGTACGAGAGTGACGGCGTGATGTAGGCCGGCTGGACGGCTTCCAGAAGCCGGGCGTCGGTTGCCTCCCGGCAGTTCACGCTGTGCATATCAGCGGCGTAGCGACTGGGCGCAAAGCCTC
>DATLVT010000433.1:0-11248 GCA_035577105.1 Polyangia bacterium | reverse complement strand
CGACAACTCCCAATAAGTTCCGTGGGTTGACCCAAAATCGAGGGAAGCGGTCATTATAGAAGAGAGATGCCGCCCAAGCCGTACCTCCGTCTCGCTGCGTCGCCGCCGCCGGACGTCGCGCCCGATGGACCCGTCGATTTCGACGTGCTCTTCGAGCGGTACTCTCGTTACGTGGCGGGCCTGGCCGCCCGGCTGCTGGGCTCGGGCGACGCCGACGTTGACGACGTCGTGCAGGACGTCTTCTGGTTGGCTTCGCGGCGCATCGCCAAGATCGCGGATCTGATCCAGGCGCGCGGGTGGCTGGCCACCGTGACCACCCGGGTGGTGCGGCGCAAGCTGGTGCGGCGCCGCTTTCGCGCGCTGTTTCACGCCACGCCTCGGAACGTCGATGTGCCGGCACGCGGGGCCACGGCGGAAGAGCTGGCGGTGCTGGCCCGTCTGTATGAAGTTCTGGAAGGCTTGCCGACGGAGGAGCGGCTGGCCTGGTCTCTGCGCTATCTCGAGGGCGAGCCGCTGGACGCGGTGGCAGCGGCGTGTGGGTGCAGTCTGTCTACGGCAAAACGGCGCGTCGGCGCCGCAAAGAGCGTTATCGACGAGGTGTTCCGCGATGATTGATCAGAGGTGGGGTGCCCTGGGTAAGAAGGTGGAGCCGGCATGGGGGCCGGAGCGGGAAAGCTCGGCGCTGGAGGAGATCGAACACCGCGCGAGCAGGCGGCGCACGGCGGGGCGCGTGGGCGCATCGATCCTGGCGCTGGCGGTGGTGGCGGGGGGCGTCCGGACATTCGTCGGCCTGCGACAGCGCTCGGCCGACGTGGCGTCATCCGACCTGGCCGCGCGGTCGGCACCGCCCGCCGCGGCGATCGAGACGGTCACCGTCACCCAGCTTTCACCCGAGACGATCGTAGACCCGATGCCGGATCGCCACGGGCGTGGGTTCGTGCTTCACGCGGGCGGGGCGCGCTTCTTTGTCCCGCACGACACCAGTCATCCTTTCATGGTGGTCGCCGGTGACGTCACGATCGAGGACCTGGGCACGACGTTCACGGTGCGGTATCTCTCCACCGACCGGCTGGACATCGCCGTCGAGGAAGGGCGCGTGAAGGTCAGCGCGCCCGGCGCAGCGGGGGCGGCGCGATCGACCAGCGAGCTTGGCCCCGGCCAGAGGTTGGAGGTGGCACTCCTGTCAGCGCTGTCGCCGCCGTCCTCGCCGTCATCGACAGCGCCCCCCGCGCTGGACAAGCGACCCCACGCCGCGCTCGCGGCGTCGTCGTCCTGGCGTCCTCTGGCGGAGAGAGGGCGTTACGACGAGGCGCACACCGCCCTCAAGAAGGCGGGGCCGAACGCCGTGCGCGACGAGACCGCCGATCTTCTGCTGGCCGCCGACGCCGCGCGCCTCAGCGGCTACCCGGCCGAGGCGCTGCCGTACCTGGAGCGCGTGGTGCGCGCGCACGCGCGGGACCCACGCTCCAGCCTGGCGTCGTTCACGATGGGACGCGTCTTGCTGGACGAGCTTGGCCGGCCGCGCGAGGCAGCCGATGCGTTCGCGCGCGCGCGCGTCGCCGGAGGGCCGCTGGCCGAGGATGCCCTGGCGCGCGAGGTCGAGGCGGCGGCCCGCGCCGGCGACACCACCAGAAGCCGCGAGCTGGCCCACGACTATCAGTCGCTGTACCCGCATGGACGACGGGCCAAGGCCGTGTCGAGATTCGGCGGACTCGACTGACGGCAGCGATGGCGAGAGGGGTCGGCGTCGCGCTGGCGATCGTCACCACCGGCGCCGCCGTCGGCGCTGCGCCTCGCGAGAAACCGCGGGTGTCGATCGCCGTGGTCGGCTGCGACGACGCGCTGGCCGGGGAGGCGCAACGAATCGCCGCCATCGAGCTTCGCGCGGCGCTGGTCGAAGGCCCGCCCGACGTGGCGACCACCCAGATCACCGCCACCTGCGAGGCGACGTCGGCGAATCTGCGCGTCCTGGATCCGACGACGGGAAAATCGGTCGAGCGGTCCGTGGCGCTGTCGCAGGCGGCGCCCGCCGCGCGCGCCCGGCTGCTGGCGCTGGCCATCGCCGAGCTGGTGGCGGCCAGCTGGTCAGAGCTGGAGAACAACCCGCAGCCCAGGGCGCCGCCGGCCGCCGCGCTGGCGCCGGTCGCGGCGCGCGAGGCGGCGCGCGAGGTGATCGCCCCCTTGCCGATCGAGCTCGGCGCCGTGGCCGACGCCCACCTTCTGGCCAGCCGTGATCTGATCTTCGGCGGGGGCGCGCGCAGCGAGATCTGGGTTTCGCCGCGCTTCTTCCTGCGCTTCGATGCCCTGGCCCATTACGCAGAGCTGGCGCGCGCGGCGGGCTCCATCGCCTTGACGATGACCAGCCTGTCGGGCGCGCTGGGCGCCTCGTTCGCGGCGGGACCGCTGCGGCCCAGCGTCAGCCTCGGCGCGCGCGCCGGCTATGCCTGGATGAGCGGCGTGGCGGCCGGCGCGGCCACCACGGGTTCAAGCCAGCAGGGCGCCTGGGTGGGGCCGGAGCTGGCGGTGGAACTGGCGGCCTGGCCGCACGCCCGCGTCCACCCCATCCTTTGCCTGGCCGTCGGTGCGCACATCGTCGGCGTGAGAGGAACCGTCAACGCAGGAGGCGACGTCATGGCCACCGGGGTCTGGACCGGTCTGGCCCTTGGCGCCGCCGTGCGATAGAGGCTTTAGCTGCATGATCCCCTCCAAAAAGGCGGTGCCACTGAACCGTCCGCCCCGGTCGAAGCCATTGTCTGTGGGGGGCTGCGCCAAGTTGATCCTTTTCTGTTTGCAGCAGCAGCTATGGTTTCCACTGCCGGCCACGCTGGTTGCGACCGGCTGTGTCGTACAGAGCGGCCCGGTGCTCAGCGACACGCCGCTGGGGCCGACGCCCGATGCGGTGCAGCCGGCGCCATCCCCGCAGCAGCTTGCCTGGCAATCGCAGGAGCTGTCCGCGTTCTTTCACTTCGGCATCAACACCGCCGCCGACAAGGAACAGACCGACGGAACCGAGAGCCCGACGCTCTTCAACCCCACCGGCCTTGACGTCGGGCAGTGGATGGCGACGCTGCAATACGCCGGCTTTCGCTCGGCGATGCTGACGGCGAAACATCAGGACGGCTTCTGCCTGTGGCAGACCAAGTGCACGACCTACTCCGTGGCGGCCAGCAGCATGTGGCAAGCTGGCAAGGGAGACGTGGTCGAGCAGTTCGTCGAGGCCGCCCACCAGGCCAACATCCGCGTCGGCCTGGCCTTGTCGCCCATCGACCGGCACGAAGCATCCAATGCCACGCCGGCCTACGAGGCGCTCTTCAAGTGTCAGCTCACGGAGCTGCTGACCAAATATGGAGAGATCGACGAGATCTGGCTGTGGGACTTTGCCGGTAGCCCGGCGTTCGACTGGAAGAGCATGCACGACCTGGTGCACCAGCTGCAGCCGAAGGCGCTGCTGGACGTCGCCAACGTCTCCGCCGTGGCAGGCGGCGACGTGCGCAGCGTGGGGCAATCGCTGGCCGCTCCCGCCGTCGTCGACGAGACCAGCTTCAAGATGTTGCCCGGCGCCACGGGCCCGATCTGGTATCCGGCCGAGGCGGTCTACTCGATTCGACCAGGCTGGTTCTGGCACCCGGCCGAGGACATCCGTCTCAAGACCATGCCCCAGCTTCTCGACGTCTATTACAACTCGGTCGGCCGCAACAGCCTGCTTCGTCTCAACGTCCCGCCCAACGCCCAGGGGTTGCTCGCCGATCCAGACGTCGCCGAGATGAGACAACTGGGCGACACCATCCGGTCCATCTATCAGAGCAACCTGGTGGCGGCGCGGCCGGCCACCGCCGATTCGGTGTTCAAGAACGCGCTCAACCACACGGCCTCGATGGCGGTCGACGGCAAGCTGGACACCTTCTGGGCGGCAGGTGAAGGGACCACCAGCGCCCGCCTCGAGTTCGACCTGGGCGCTGAGCGCGCCTTCAACGTGGTCAGCATCCAGGAGCCGATCGCGCTGGGCGAACGGACCACGCAGCATCACCTGGAAGCAAAGTCGAACGGCGTGTGGACGACGATCGCCAGCGGCACCGCCATCGGCCAGCGCAAGCTGCACCGGGTCGGCGCCGTCACGGCGTCCAGCATCGCCCTGGTCATCACCAAGGCGCGCGCCGTGCCTGCCATCGCCGAGTTTGGCGTCTACCAGTCAGCGTTTCCGTAAACGCCCCAAGAAGAAACGCCCCGAAAAGCGAGCTCCCATGAAACGACAGCGACCATCTTTGCGTTTCGTTCCGATCCTGCTCGCCGGAGCGCTGCTGGCGGGGGTGAGATGCAACTCGCCTTCCGGTTCGACGCCGGGAGGCAATCAAGGTGGGGCCGACGCCGGCAGCGGTTCGGGGGGCGGCGGCCCGGCCGGCAGCGCCGGCACAGGCAGCGGCGGCGACAGCGGCTCGGGGGGCGCGGTGGTGACCGGTTCCGGTGGAAGCACGGTCGGCACCGGCGGTGGTAGCGGCGGCGGCGGCACCACCGGATCAGGCGGCGCCAGCACAGGCACGGTGGAAAGCTGGCCGCAGGCGGGCGGCCCCGACGGCACGTTCCACGCGAACGTCAGCGACGGGCCCACCACCTGGAGCGTGGCCACCAACAAGAACATTCTTTGGCGCACGAACCTGGACAACGAAGGCCAGGGCGGCATCGCGGTCTCGGGCGACCTTCTTTTTCTCACCACGTTCCTCCCCTTCAGCGGCGCCAAGAACAGCCTTTCCATCGAGGGCTATGCCATCGACCGGAAGACCGGGGCCATCAAGTGGCGGACCAAGCCGCTGGTCGGCAACGGCGAGGCGAGCGGGATGGCGTACCAGTACAGCGACGCCACCTCGTGGACGCCGATCGCCGACGGAAAGTATGTCTGGTTCTTCAACTCGACCGGCCACATGGGCGCCTGGGACATCACGGGCACGCCGGACGCAGGCGGGTTCCTGGCACCGATCTGGGAGGCGAACTTTGCCGGACAGAATCCAACGTTCCCCTACAACCGCCAGCACGAACCGTTCATGGTCGGCAATGACGTCGTGATCCTGTCGCCGCTGGGCATGGGCATGGGCGATCCCACCGGGAAGACGGCCGGCTGGAATTACCTGCACGGCATCGACAAGATGACCGGCAAGACGACCTGGGTCGCCGACGACGCGTCCACGTTCTACAACACGTCGGTGATGGGGAAGCTGCCCGACGGCACGCCCGCCGTGTTGCACGGACGGGGCGGTCCCCACAACGTGCCCGAGCGGCCCGTCGGGCTGAGCCTGACCAGCCTGGCGCCGGGGAGCATGGGCAAGTCGTTGTGGCAGTACGTGTCGGGTGGACCAGCCATGTGCACCGGCGGCAGCGCCACGACGCCGGGGATGTGCACCGGCGGTTCCGGCACCGCGCTTTACAACACCAGCTTCGACGACAAATACGCCTACTGGTTCACCGAGCCGCAGAACGAGATCTTGACCGTCCTGGACATCAAGACGGGCAAGCCGGTGCACGGCTGGTCACTGTCAAAGCTGGTGGACATCCGTCGCTGGAACACGGCGATGAACAAGTACGAGACGTTGTCAGGCGTCAACGTCAACACCATGGCCGACTGGGAATACAGCGGGATGATGCACGTCGTGCCCGACTGGTTCTCGAACGTGGTCGCCAACGGGTATGTCTGGTTCTTGACCGTCACCAACAACAACAGTCGCTGGGGCACGCACACCGGTCCCCCGCACTGCCTGGGCCGCGTCAACGTCGAGACCGGCAAGGTCGAATACCTGGAGGTCCCGGTCGGCGTACAGCGCGCCGCTGGAATGCCCGAAAAACTGCTGTACGGCATGGACATCACAACCACCGCCATGGACGCCAAGGGCAACGACGTGGCCGAGGACGCCTCGCGTTCACACACCGACGGCTGGTCGACCCCGGCGTTCACTGCGGCGCCCATCGTTCTGGGCAACAAGATCTACTTCAGCACCCAGCTGGGGCTCACCTACGTCATCGACGCCACCGCCAAGGTTCTCGACGAGACCGCCATCATGGGATACGGCGACCTGGGACCGCTGGGACAGACCTGGAGCCTGGCCGGCCCCGCCTACGCCGGCGGCGTGATGTACCACCACAGCAGCAAAGAGGTGGTGGCCATCAGCACGGGCGCCGCGGCGGCCAAGTAGGACGTAGCCGGTAGAAGCCGAAGTCGATGGACGCCGCGGTGGGCCTGGCGCGCGAACGCGCCGCCGACTATTGGTTATGCGCGGCGCGCGCCACCGGCCCCTGGGCGATGCGGCGGCGAATGTCGGTCAGCTTGGCTTTCAGCTTGCTGGCGTTCGCGCGGCCCATGCGCAGCAAGATCTTCTGACCCGACGAGCGGGCCTCCAGGGCCGGGTCGTCGAACACGTAAAGGCCGCCGGCGCCGGAGGGCCGGGGTGCACCCTCGACCGTGACCAGCTTGACCTTGATGGGCTCGGGCAGCTCGGGCGTGGCCAGGAGGTTGTCGATCACCTCGACCACGCGGTCGTTGAAGTACTTGTCGGGAAATCCGAGATCGGTGTACGCGCGCTGGAACAGCGGGTAGAGGCGCACGTACAGAGACACCGCGCGCTGGGTGTCGACGCTGCTGACGAAGGCGACGAAGGCGGCATACCGATCGGCGTTGCGGGCGCTGATCGTGCTGCTGCCCGCCTGGGCCTCGGTTTCGAATCGGCCGTCGGTGCGTCTGACCGGCCACATCTGGGCGGTGGCGCTGTCGGTGGCCAGGTTGTTGACCGTGGCCACGAACCGGCGGGCCAGGCCGTCGACCAGCACGAAGGACAGCACCGACTTTCGTCCCAGCAGCTCGTCGAGCGCCTTCTTGAGGTAATCGTCCGAATCATCCAGCGCGGGCAGCGCGGCCCGCGGCGCCGACGGCGCTTCGATGGGGTGGCGGATGGCGGGCTCCGGCGCCGGCGGGGGCGGCGGCGCGGGCGCCACCGGGGCGATGACCGGCGCGGAGGGCAGCGGCGGCGCCGGTGTGCTGGCGTGACGCGATCCCCAGAAGAAGGCGCCGCCCACCAGGGCCAGGCAGGCAAGACCGATCATGAAACGAGCGGCTGGGCTCACGGTTCCTCACTGGGTAGGGGTACACAACGACGTGCAGGCGGAGGCGGTGCCGTCGTTGAAGGAGTTGAGACACTGGCAATCGTCGCCGATGCAGCTGATCCCGGGGATGGTCTGTTCGATCAAACATTGCGCGCAGACGCGACCCTTGGCGCCGATCGTGGCCCGGCACGCCGACAGGCAATCAGCCGAGGACGCCACCGGACAGACCCGCGGCTTGGGTTCCTGCACATAGAACGAACAATAGAGCTGGCACAGGGTTTCGAGATCGGGAGACGGCTGGGCGTTCCTGTCGCCGCACTCTGTTGCGCACGCGGACAGGGCGGCGGGCCCCCCGACCTCGCAATAGTTGTTGCCAGCGATGGTGACGCCCTCGATCGGGTGGGTCTTGGCGACGGCGAACAAACAATCGGCGCAGGCCGCCGGCAGATCACGCGTCCTGGCGCGACAGCGGGCCGTGCAATACTCGGCATGCTTGGCGGTGCAGATCGTCTCCCCCGCGCGCAGCGTGCAGAGCTCCTGACAGGCGGTCTCGTGCGCGCCGGGCGGCACGTCCGGAATGACCACCGACTGGCCGCCGGAATCGCCGCCGCCGCCGCCGCCGCACGACAGGACGATCGCCAGCAGGCATGCGAGCGGCATTTTCGGCGTGGTTGGCTGCACGGTGGTCTGCGCAGTGTAGCCAGAATCGGAACGGCGAGCACCGATCGAACAGAAAACCGATGAGCGAACAGCCAGTTGAGATAGGCTTGCCGTCGATGAACCCGTGGGACGCGTGGGACGCGTGGCCCCGCAGGGCGTGGTACGGCGTCGTCACCGCCGCCTGTCTGATGGCCGCGCTGGCCTGCACCTGGCCGCTGGCGTTGCGTCTGGCCAGCGCCCTGCCGCTGGGGACCGAGTCCGCCGCCACCATTCCGCTGTTCGACGTGTGGACGTTGTGGTGGAGCGCCGATCGCCTGGGACACGGTTACGTCGATCTGTGGAACGCGCCCATCTTTCATCCCACGCCGGGCGCCTTCGCTTTTTCGGAGCCGCTGCTGTTGCCAGGGGCGCTGGCGGCGCCGCTGTTCGCGCTGCACGCCCCGCCCGCGCTGGCTCACAACCTGGTGCTGATCGTTCTCCTCGGCGCCAACGGCGTCCTCGCCTGCCGGCTGGCGCGCGCGCTGGGGGCGCCCCGTCTTCCCGCGCTGCTGGCGGGCCTGCTGATGGTGGCGTTGCCGTTCGTCGCCAAGATGCAGGGCGAGCTGCCCATCGTCGCGCTGGCCGGAACGCTGGCGGCCCTGGACGGACTGGTCCGGTTCGGCGACGACGGTCGCGTCCGGCACGTCGTCAGCGCGGCGGCTGGCCTGGTGGCGCAGGCGCTGTGCTGCCAGCAACTGGCGCTGTTCTCGTTGCCCTTCGTCGCCGCGGCGGCGGTCGTGGCGCTGGCCCAGCGCCGTCTCGCGCGCGGCGCGCTGTTGCGGCTGGGGGGAGCGACGCTGGCGGCCGGCCTGCTGCTGTTTCTCTGCGCACGCACGCCCTTGCGCGTGCACCAGCAAGAGGGGTTCTCGCGCAGCGAGGAGCTGGTGGCGTCGCTGTCGGCGCGTCCGCAGGATTTTCTCACGCGACCGCAGGGCGCGCTGCTCCCCTTGCCACCGACAGAAGATCCCGGCGCGTTCACGGGCGGGCTCTTTCCCGGCGTGCTGGTGCTGGGGCTGGCGGCACTGGGCGCGCTGCGCCCGCCGGCGGAGCGCAGTCGCTGGCGCTGGTACGCGGTCGGCGCCTGCGCGGGCGCCGCGCTGCTGGCCCTGGGACTGAATCTGTCCGTGTTTGGCGGGCGCCCCTTCGCGGCCCTGCGGGCGCTGCCGGGGTTCGCCGAGATGCGCAGCCCCTTTCGTTGCGCCGTGTTCTTGCAGCTGCATCTGGCCTTGCTGGCGGCGCTGGGGCTGGCCGCGCTCTTGCGCCGACGCTCACCGGCGCTGGTGCTGACCGTCGGCTTGCTGGCCGCGCTGGAAACGACCAGCGTCCCGGCCCGCCTGCTGTCCTTGCCCCACCAGCCGCGCACCGCGTGGACCGCGTTCCTCGCCGGTCAGCCGCCCGGCACCGTCGTGGCCCATGTCCCCTTCCCGCGCCACGGCGACGTCGAGGACTTCGTGCCGGACGCCTGGCGCCTTTACGCTCAGCTCGATCATCGCCAGCCGCTGGTCAACGGCTATGCCTCGAACGTCCCCGAGATCTATCGCGCGTTCATGTTCGCCATGGGGGCACAGTTTCCCGACCATGCCCTGGCCTGCGCGCTGCACACGTTCTTCAAGGCCGACCTGCTGGTCGTCGATCAAGACTGGCTGGCCGCTCACCGCGAGGGCTTTGCGACGCTGGGCCCGCTGCTGGGAACAGCGCCCACCTACGCCGATGACGCCGTCGCCATCTTCCGCTTTCAGCCCGCCTCCGCCGGATGCCCGCCGGTCCGCCTGGACATCACGCGCTGACCTTTCGGTCGGCCATTAACACCGACGCCGTTCCGATCGAGAAAAACCCCCTGTCATTTCCTGGTGGGCCGCCTGCCAGAAAACGATCCCACTGGCGCGAATCCGGTCGAAATGCCACGGTTGGACCACTATGACATCGCGTTTTAATGACCGCGCGCGCTGGTTTTCCACCGATACTCTTTCGCCGGCACGACGCCTTGCCGGCCTCGCTATCCTGGTCGTCGCGGCCACCAGTTGCGGATCGTCGGGCGGCACGTCTGGCAAGGGCAGCGGAGGCGCCGGCGGCGGCTCTGGCGCGGACGCCGCCGGCAGCGGCGGCAATGGCACCGGCGGCGGCGGCCAGGACGGGCCGGCCACCGGCAGCGGCGGCAACCCGGAAGGGACCGGCGGCTCGGGTGGTGGTGGCGCCGGCAGCGGCGGCGCCGATGCGGGCGGCGGCGGCACGGGCGGCGTGATGCCGCCGGCCGGTGGCCGCGTCGACACCAGCATCAACGCCGGCTGGTCCTTCAATCGCAGCGACGTCACGGGTGCCGAGGCGACCGCCTACAACGACACCGCCTGGACCAAGACCGATCTCCCCCACACCTGGAACGCCATGGACGGCCAGGACGGGCCGACCACGCCTTACTATCGCGGCGTCGGCTGGTACCGGCGGCACCTGATGGTGCCCGGCGATCTGGCCGGCAAGCGCCTGTACCTTCAGTTCGACGGCGCGAACATCCTGACCGACGTCTGGGTGAACGGGAAGGTGGCCGGCGCGCACAAGGGCGGCTTCGCGACCTTTCGCTTCGACGTCACCGATTTATTGATGGTGGGCGCCGACAACGTCATCGCGGTCAAGGTGAACAACGCTGCCGGCGTTGACGCCGCCAACAACATCATCGCCGGCAGCCCGACGGTGAACGTGCCGCCGCTGTCGGCGGACTTCACCTTCTTCGGCGGTCTTTACCGAGGCGTCCACCTGCTGTCGACGCCGCCCGTGGCGATCAGCCCGATGGATTACGGATCGCCGGGCGTCTACGTCAAGCAGACCAACGTCAGCGCGGGGTCCGCCGACCTGGCCGTGACGGTCAAGCTGTCCAACGCCGGCGCGGCCAGCGCCAGCGCCAGCGTCAAGGTCACCGTGCTGGACGCCGCCAACGCCCCGGCGCTGAGCCTGACCGCCACCGCCGCCGTTCCCGCCAAAGGCAACGCCGACGCCGTGGCCAGCGGCAAGCTGATGAACCCGCACCGCTGGAACGGGCGCCCCGATCCTTATCTCTACAGCGTCCGCGTCGATCTGATGGACGGCGCGGCGGTGTCGGATTCGGTGACGGTGCCTCTGGGCGTGCGTTCGGTGGCGTTGAACCCGAACACCGGCTTCTCGCTGAACGGCGCCTATCTGGATCTGCACGGCGTCGACAAGCACCAGGACCACAAGGACAAAGGCTGGGCCATCGCCGACAGCGACACGGACGCCGATTTCGCGATCATCAAGGAGCTGGGCGCCACCACCATCCGCCTGGCCCACTATCAGCACGCGCAGCACACCTATGACCTGGCGGACCGCGCCGGCCTGGTGATCTGGGCCGAGACGCCGGTGGTCAACAAGATCAACAACACCCCCGAATTCGCCGCCAACGCCGAGCAACAGCTGATCGAGCTGATCCGCCAGAACTACAATCACCCGTCGATCGCCT
>DATLVT010000432.1:0-13385 GCA_035577105.1 Polyangia bacterium | reverse complement strand
CATCGCCGCGGGTGGCATCGCCGATGCGCGCGGCGTCGCGGCCGCACTGGCGCTGGGGGCCAGCGGCGTGCAGATCGGAACGGCGTACCTCCTGTGTCCCGAGGCCACCACCAGCCAGGTGCACCGGGCGGCCTTGAAGAGTGACGCTGCCGGCATCACGGCGCTGACCAACCTGTTCACCGGACGGGCCGCGCGCGGCATCGTCAATCGACTCATGAGAGAGCTTGGTCCCATGAGTGGCGTCGTCCCGGCCTTTCCCCTGGCGACCGCGGCCATCGCGCCCCTTCGCGCGAAAGCCGAGAGTCAGGGCAGCGGCGACTTCTCACCGCTGTGGGCCGGCCAGAACGTCAGCGGCTGTCAGAAGGTGTCAGCGGCCGTCCTGACCCGAGAGCTGGCGAGCGCTCTGCCCTGAGCTTGTCCATGATAACAGAAATAGCTAAACTGTTATCACCATGGTTCGAACGCAGATCAGCCTTTCAGAAGACGAATATTCGGCGGCGAAGCGGGAGGCGGCTCGGTTGGGGATATCACTGGCGGAGCTCCTGCGCCGATCCCTCCGAACCGTCTTGCCCGTGAACGACAGTCAGCCGTGGATGCGCTACGCCGGGATGGTCGAGACGGGCGATCCGAAATCCAGCCAGAACATCGACGACGTGGTCTATGGCCGGAAAGACTGACGCGTACGTCGATACATCGGCGCTGATCGCATTTGTCGATCGGTCGGACACTCACCATCCAGTCTTTCGCCGGCTGTTTGCGAAACCACCGGCCCTGCTGACCACGACCTTGGTGATCGCCGAAGGACATGCCTGGTTCCTTCGCCGTTACGATCGGACCCGGGCTCTTCAGTTCATGGCGTTGGTCGAGGACCTGGTGCCCTTGACCATCGCTGGAGTAGGCCTGAAAGAACAGACGGCGGCAACCGAGGTGCTTCGTCGCTTCTCAGACCAAGGCCTGACGTTGACCGATGCTGTCGGCATCCACTTGATGAAGGCACAGCGCCTTCGTGTCTGTTGGTCCACGGATTTCCATCTGGGGCTCGGCGGCGTTCCTCTGGTGATCGATGAAATGTGAGGTCCGACCGGCCGCGTTCATTTTGCCGCTTGCGTACCGCCACCTCGATCGGTACTCTGGTTCCGTGATGCTTTCGTACAGTACGCGTTCGGTCCAGATGGCGTGGGTCACCCGCAAGGGTGGCCTGGCCTGGGTCTGTCGCAGCTGATCGAAACGCGACGAGACGACCCCGGCTGAACGCCGCGGGTCGCTGTTTTCGGCTCGCGGTTTTCGGCCTCCCTCCCGGAGACGACCATGAGCCCCAGCAGCCACAGCCAACGTCAGCAAACGCCCACGCCCATCCCCGCTCCCGCGGCGCCATCGCAGCCGGGCGGGCCGCTGGGATTGCCGCGCACGTTCTGGGTCCTGTGGAGCGGAATGCTGCTGAACCGTGTCGGTAGCAGCGTCTTCTTTCTGCTGGCGCTGTACCTGACCGGTGAGCGTGGTCTGTCGTCCGAGGTGGCCGCGCTGGTGATCAGCTGTTACGCCGTCGGCGGTCTGGTCGCCGGCCCGGTGGCCGGTGTGCTCGCCGATCGCGTGGGGCGGCGGTTCACCCTGTTGATCGGAACGGCGTGCGCCGGCACGTTGATGCTGGCGCTCGGCTCTGCGCGCGCCACCACCACCATCGTGGTGCTGGCGCCGCTGCTCGGGTTTTTCACCGATCTCTGCCGGCCGCCCCTGCAAGCCGCCGTCGCCGACGTGGTGCCCGCCCCGCAGCGGACGCGCGCCTTCGGGCTCATCTACTGGGCCGTCAATCTTGGGTTCGCGGGCGCGGCCAGCATTGGCGGGGCGCTGGCCCAGCACAGCTTCGGTCTGCTTTTCGTGATCGACGCGCTGACCACCTTCGCGTACGGGACCATCATCCTCGTCGCCGTGCCGGAGACGCGCCCGGCCGCCCCCCCGACCCACCTGCGCGCCCAGGGACATCGCGCGCTGCTGGCGCCGTTTGCTGATCGCCGCCTGATGAGCTTCGTGGGCATTCAACTGCTGCTGCTGCTGGCCTTCACCCAGGTCATCGTGGCGCTGCCGCTGGACATGCACCGTCATGCGCTGGACACCTGGCACATCGGATGGTTGCTGGGACTCAACGGCGTCATCATCGTGGTGGCGCAACCGCTGGCGCTGCGGTTCGTGCGCGGGTTTGGTCAGGTGCACTGGCTGGTGGCGGGGGCCGTCGTGACCGGCCTGGGCCTGGGCGTCAACGCGCTGGCCGGCGGCGCCTCGGTGTACGCGGCGGCGACGTTGCTGTGGACACTGGGCGAGATCGGGTTTTCGACCGCCGCGCCGACGCTGATCGCCGACCTGTCGCCGGTGGATCGACGTGGCGCCTATCAGGGCACGCACCAGCTGGCGTGGGGCCTGGCCACCATGATCGCGCCGGTCGGCGGCTCGTTCGTGCTGGACCGCTTTGGCGGACCGGCGATGTGGCTGGGATGTCTGGGCCTCTGTTTCGTGGCGGCGACCCTGCACCTCAGAGTCACCGCCAGAAACGTCGGTCCGGCCCGCTAGGGCGTGATGGTCAGCTCGGAGATCGACCACCACGATCCGCTGGTGCCCGTCTGTTCGATGCGGACATAGCGGGCGTTGTGCGGCGGCAGGCGGATGGTGGTGGTGCCCGCGATGCCGCTGCCCTTGGCGATGGCGACGTATGCGTTGTCGTCAGACGACACCGACACGATGTAGCCGGTGGTGAAGTCCGTTCCCGGCGAGGTGATCTTGATCTGGCCGATGCAGCCGGTGGAACCGAGATCGACCTTGAGGAACTGGCCCGCCGCTTGCGGCTGTCCGTTGCTCCACCGGGTGGCAGCCATGCCGTCGATGGCGTTGGTGATGAGGTCACCGGGCAGGACGCTGGTGCTGGAGGCGGTCAACGTCCAGTTGGCGCGATCGAAAGGTCCGGTGAGCACGCCGCCGTCGGTGCCGCTGGATTGGCACTTGAGGTTGTCGGCGGGGACGTCGGTGGTCAGGCCTCCCTGCCCGTCGGGGATCTGGCAGTTGACGCCCAGATCGTGAATCGACCACCAGCTGCCGCTGGTGCCGGTCAGCCGCAGCAACAGCGTGTGCACCGCCACCGGCGCAAAGTCGACGACGGCGACGTTGTCGGCCGGGGCGACGTCGCCCACCGGGATGGTGGCGATGACGTTCGTGAAGTCAAAGCCGTCGGGCGAGGCGATCACGTCAAGGCCCCGCGGGAAATCGCCAGGGCTGCCACTGCTGTCCAGGCGCAGCTGGCTGAGGCGGACGAAGCCACCGAAGTCGATCTGATATTGAAGACCGGCGACCTGCGGGGTGCCGGTCGACCAGCGGGTGGCCGGGACGTCGTCGATGGCGTTCGACGGCGGATCCAGCGGGGCCGAGTTGGACGCGCTCGGCGTCCAGTTCAAACGAAAACAGGATCCGATCGTCGCGCCGATCGGAAAGCCGGCGTCGTCGGTTGCGACCGGGCCATCGCCGTCGGCGGCCCCGTCATCGCCGCCGGCGCTGTCGTCCGCGGTGTCGGCGCCGGCATCGGCCGCATCGTCCATGGTCGGGACATCCATCGCGACGTCGGCCGGCGTTCCCCCGGAACCACCGCCGGAACCGCCGCTGGCGTCGCCGCCTGTGCCGGCGTTGTCGCCGCCGCTTCCCGGTTGATCGTTACCGCCCGAGCCAGAGCCGCCAGAGCCGCTGGCCTTGTCGGCGGCAGCGTCGTTGCCAATCGGCGTCTCCGAGTGTGTGCAAGCCCCCAGCGACAGTCCGACGCAGGCGAGCAGGACGACAATTCCATTGTTGCGCATAGTGAAAAACCCCCTGTGGCCCAATCCCAAAATACTGATCACTTTGGTGGCGGAGGCTGTGCGTTTTTTTGGCGCAGGTCAAGTCTTGCCGCGCCGCCAATCCCGACGGTTCACAGGAGGACGGCTAGGGCCCGATTCTTCCCGTCGAGACGGTGGCATCGTCGATATAGATGGTGCAGTTGCTGGGGGTCAGGGCATCGGTCTCGCTGCCCAGGCCCCAGTAAAGGTTGTCACCAGGGGCTGCCCCCAGGTTGGCGATGTCCATGATCTGTTCCCCGTCTTGCCACACGGTGATGTGACCGTTGCGGGGCGCTTCGTAGGCAAAGCGCACCTCCAGATGAAACCAGGCACCGACGGGATAAGGCTTGCGCGGCACCGCGTCGACATAGTTCTTCATCGCCTCGTTATAAAAGTAGACGGTCTTGTTGTTGAGGTTGAGGTCCCACAGCCCGTGCTTGGTCAGCGCGTTGCCAGCCTGGGTCTGATAGAAAAAATACAGGACGGTCCAGAACGTGGCGGGGGTGTGCATCTCCTTGATGAAGAACCAGGCGCCGTAATAGGCCGGGCCTGGTTCGACTTTCCGGTAGTACTCGGCCAGGTGGTCCTGCCCGTCGGCAGTGTCGAACTCGATCTTCAGCGCGTGCATCCCGTTGTGGGTCTGTTCTTGCGACACCGCCGCGGTCACCAGATGTTGATTGCTGCCCCCGATGGCGGCGCCGTCGCGCGACCAGTCGGAGGTGTCGCCGCTTTCGAGGCCACTCGACCAGATGATCGTCGGGGCGGTCGCATCGCCTGGCGCCAGCCTGGCCTCGGCGGGCTCGGCCGCGTCGTCGGCGCCGACGTCCTGACCGCCGTCAACGTTGACGGCGGCGTCGGGCAAGGGCAGCTCCACTCTCTTGCCGATCTCCAGCGACTGATTGCAGGCGAGCGAAAGGGCGGCGCCGCCCAGGAGCGGCAGCAGGGACAGCGACAGACGATGGCGTGGTGGCATCAGCGAGACGACGGGCGCAGTCCACGGGCCACCCGCTCGCGGAATCGTCCGTCGGGGTACCGCTGCAGATAAAGGCGGGCCAGCTCCTCGGCTCGGGGGCGATTGCTCACCGCCATCGCTTCGATCGAAAGGGCCAGCGCCTCCTCCTGCAGGACGCCGTCAGGAAACTCCGTGCGATAACGGGTCAAAAGACGCTCGGCCCTGGCCATGTCACCGGCCTGGCGGGCCTGGATCGCCTCCAGCATCAGGTCCGCCTCCACGTCGGCCGGTCGGGGCGCTGGCTCGGTCGCCGGACGGTTCGGAACCTTGGCCGGTTGGTGGTCGACCAGGCGACGCTTATTTTCGGATCGTCGCACTTGCCGCTCGGCGGAGGCGGGTGCCATGGGCGACGGCACTTCTTCCGCAATGATCGGCGATGGCGCCGCATCCGGCACCACCACCGCTCTGGCGATCGCCCGACGCGCCGGCAGCGCGCGGGGCGCGGCCGGCGGTTCACGATGAACCCACGAGCCAATCCGTTGCCGCGCCTGGCGCCAACCGCCGCCGGCGTTCACCATCGCGCTGGCGCCCGCCACGCAGAGCATCGTCGTCAACACCAGCATCACCGGCCGCCGGCGAAAGCCCGCCCCGCGGCGGGACGGCGAACCCAGCTTCAGGCGAATGCGGCGCTGCCGCTGGGCAGCGTCGTTCAGCGGGGGAACCGCCCGAAGCAGCTTCACGGCCGCGCGCGATCGGGGTTCGCGCTGATCAAGATCGTCGACGAGTCGTCTCACGGCAGCTTCCCGTCGGCCCGGGCCCTGTCGATCAGATCGAAGAATCGCTTGCGGGCGTGGTGCAACCGCGTCCACACGGTGTTGAGGGGAATCCCTTCCAGCTCGGCGATCTCTTCACCGCTGTAGGATTCTATCTCGAACAGCACGAAGGCCGTTCGCTGGGCGAGGCTCATCTTGTTCAGGATGTGTTTCAGGAACGTCTGCATCTCGCGCCGCTCCAGCAGCTGGCTGGGATCTGCGCCCGGCTGAACAAAGATGGGCGTTTCATCCGCGTCGGAATTCTTGGCGGTTCCTCGAAAGATTCGCCGCATCCAGGCCCGCCGCCGGTAATCACTGACCTGGCGTCGGGCGATGGTGTACAGCCAGGCATTGAGATTCTTGCCGTCGAATTCGGCCAGCTTGCGTCGGACGACGAGAAATACGTCCTGGGTGATGTCGTCAAGGTCGGCGTCCAGGCCCCCCAGCGCCCGCACCCAGCGCAGCACGTCGGTGAAACGCTCGGCATAGATCCGCTCGAAGGACAGTACCGTCGGCACGTCGTTTGCGGCAGGGACACCGACGGGGGCGAATCTCTCTATCGTCAAACGCACCCTGATGATGGGCGGCGGCAGGCCAAACCTTCAATTCAGCCTGACCACCACCCCCGCCTCGGCGCCCAGCCAGAATCGCGGCGTCTGTCCGACGTCGCCCGTGCCGGCGACAGTCAGCCGAACTCCCTGCGGCCAGCCAAAGTCATAGATAGAAACGAAAAATCCCACGCGGCTGGTCAACCAAAGCCGCCCCAGCACTGCCGTTCGCTCGCCGATCTCGGCGCGCCAGCCCGCTTCGGTCGGCGTCAAACCACTGCCGCTCAGATGCACGGGCGCCACGACCAGCGACGCCTCGGCCGCCCCCTCCCAACGCGGACCGCCAAGCGTCAAACGGACGCCGACATCGATGGGGAGCCACAGCGCGCGGGCGTCCGCCTGCTGATAGTGCAGGGTCGACGACGACAGCACGCCGCCACCGACGGACAGGCGCACGGTTCGGCCCCAGAGCAGGCGCAGGCCGCCGCCGCCGGCCAGCGGCAGGGATGCCAGCCCGGCGCCGGGCGCGATCTGGATGGCGGGCGCAAGCTCCAGCTCCCATGATCGGCGCGGCGTCGAAGCCTGTGATTGCCCGGGCGCCGGCACCGGCGGCTGCGGTGCCGCAGGCGGTGCCGAAAAACGTGGCGGGTCCAGCACCACGGCCAGGAAGACCGCCGTCAGCCGCGTTCTGTCGGCGCAGCGGTGGATCGGATCATCAAAGTAACGTCGCGAGCCGGACAGCGTCACCAGCAGACCGCCGGCATTTTCCTCCAGGATGGCGTCGCCGGCGTCGCCTCCCTCCGGTGCCGTCGAGATCTCCATCGTGGGAAACAGTCGTTGCAGCTCCTGCGCGACGTCGGCAGCGGAGGGACACGTTCCCGCGCCGACGACGTTCAGGTGCCGGGGCGGCTCCGCGCCCGCCGCCGAGGACAGGAACGACAGCAGCCAGACGAGGTGCCCGGCGCGGCCTTTGAGCATCGTCTGCGTCACCGTCGGTTGAAGGTTTTACCATCACACATCCATCAACGAACTGCACAGTCTCCGCGATTCGGATGGCGGGCAGTCAGGGTCTACTTCAGACGACTGACGATCGCCGCCGCGATCCCGGCCAGCAGCAGCCCGACACCGCCGGCTACGATCCAGCGCCATCTCGTTTGCGGGCCGCCAGGCCGTGTCGCGCCCGGCAGCCCGCCCGGCACCTCGTCTGGCGTCTTGTCTATTTTGGTCGGCGCGAAACGGGCCAGGTCCTTCTCCAGCGCGCCGACGTCGCGATAGCGCTGGGCCGGATCGCGCTGGAGACATCGGTCAACGATCGCCACCAGCTCGGCCGGCAACTCGGGGCGCAGCTCCCGCAGGGACCGCGGCTGCCCGCTCAGGATCAGCGGGCACAGCTCCGGCAGCGTCTTGGCCTCGAAGGGGCGAGCGCCCGACAGCATCTCGAACAGGATCACGCCCAGAGACCAGATGTCGGTTCGGCCGTCGACGGCCCGCGGGTCTCTCAGCTGTTCAGGCGACATGTAGGCGGGCGACCCGATCATCGAATCGGGGCGGGTGAGCTGGACGCCCCCCCGGGTGACCACCGGACTGCCCGTCGACGGATCGACGAGCTTGGACAGCCCAAAGTCCAGGACCTTGATGACGATCTCGCCCGAAGCGTCCTTGGTGAGAAAGAGGTTCGACGGCTTGACGTCGCGATGAATGATCCCCAGGGCGTGGGCCGCGCGCACACCGTCGCACGCCTGCAGCAGAAAGCCGACCGCCTGGGCCGGAGGCAACCGAGGCTGCTTTTTCAGAAACGCCGCCAGGTCTTCCCCCTCCAGGTACTCCATGACGATGAACAGCCCGCCCCACTCGACGGTCCCGATGTCCAGGACCCTGGCGACATTGGGGCTCTTGATCTTGGCGGTGGCGCGGGCCTCCCGGAGCAGTCGCGTCCTGGCGGTCTCTGTGCTGGACAACTCTGCGTGCAGCAGCTTGATGGCGACGCGGGTCTCCAGCTGAAGATGGGTCGCGGCGAAGACCATGCCCATGCCGCCATTACCCAGCAGCCCGTCCACCCGATACTTGTCGGCGAACAGCCGTCCGATCGTGACCGGTGTGTCTCTCTCAGTCACGGCGCCAGCGTGATGGTAACCCAATTTCTGAGGCGCTAACGTTTCTTGTCCGATCTGTCGATTCCGCCCTCGATGCGACCAGATCCGAACCCGCCTGTCACCCGTTCATCTGCCGCAGAGAACCCGGCTGGATAAAGGGTCTGCGTTGTTGCACGCCTCTCACGCGGAACGCGTCCTTGCTTATCTCAACGAGGTACAGACCGGCAAGGTGCTGAACAGCCGCTACCTCATCGAGCACCAGCTGGGCGCCGGCGGCATGGGCGCCGTCTATGCCGCGCGCCACGTCCACCTGGGCACCAAGCTGGCGATCAAGGTGCTGCTGCCCGAGCTGCTGTGCGAGGCCGAGGCGATCGAACGATTCGACCGCGAAGCCCGCGCGTCGGCCAAGATCGCCGACGAGAACGTGGTTCGTATTCTGGACGTCGGGCAGCTGGAAAACGGCGCTCCCTACATGGTGATGGAGTTCCTGGAGGGGCAGGACGCAGCGGTCTATCTCAAGAAACATGGTCGGCTTTCCATCGAGCAGGCCATCGACGTGATGATCCAGACCTGCGCCGCGGTGGCGGCCGCTCACGCCATGGGCATCATTCACCGGGACATCAAGCCCTCGAATCTGTTCTTCGTCCACCGATCGGCCGGGCGGCCGCTGGTCAAGGTGCTGGACTTCGGCGTCTCCAAGCTTGTCACCGCTGACAGTCAAGAGAACCTCATGGCCACGAAGACCGGCTCGATCCTGGGCTCGCCGGGATACGTCTCGCCGGAACAGTGGTTCGACTCCAAGAACGTCGACAAGCGCTCTGACATCTGGGCGCTGGGCATCGTCTTGTACGAGCTGCTGACGGGAAAGCTGCCTTTCGTCGCCGCCAGCGCCCCCGTCCTGGCCACCAAGATCGCCTACGAGGCGGTGGTGCCGCCCACGCAGCTGCGACCAGAGATTCCCGCCGACCTCGAGAAGATCGTGCTTCGCTGCCTGGAAAAGAAGGTGGAGGATCGATTTCAGGACGTCACCGCGGTGGCCAAGGCGCTGGGCTCCGCCCAACGTCGCTATCAGGCGCTCAACAGCTCGACCGCCAATCTCCCGCTCCACGTCGATCTGCCAAGCCCGACGCCGTCGCCCGTCGCAAAGGCACGCGCGTGGCGCCCCGTTTCAAATCGCGCTGCCGCCACCGCCCTGGCTGGCGTGCTGGCGCTGGTCGTGGTGGGCGGGTTGCTCCACAAGCGCAAGCCCGACGTGGTGCGGCCCAGCGCGGGCGCCGCCAGCCTGGCCGGGCATCCCACCGCCGCGGCGGTCGCGGGCACGCCGGTACCGGCTTCGTCTACGGTGGCCGCGGTGAACGCCCCGCCGGAAAGACCGACGGGGACCGCATCGCCAGGACGGTCCAAAGCAACGCCGGCGCAGCGACGTTCGTCAGCCAATACGCAGCGGGCCCGCCTGGCCAGCGACGGTCATCGGCGCGCCGAGGGCGCGGCGGAACCAGAGCCGGCGCGCTGCAAGCCGCCCTATTATTTCAACGCCCAGGGAACCAGGATCTTCAAGGTCGAGTGTCTGTGACGGCTCGCGGACATTTAGGGGCCGTCATTCCTTCGTCAGATCGTCGCGGTCGCTGTCCGGCAAGCCAGCAGAGCTGACTGCCTGGCCAGGCTCAGGCGGCGCGACACTGGTCTCGACGTTGACCTTCAAGGTCTTGTCGATGGGGGTGTTGATCCCCTTCTTCTCGGCGCCGACGATGGTGAACGTCGCGGAGCGATCGGGCAGGGCGGTCAGCACCTCCTCGGCGCGCACGCTGAATCGGTAGCTATTCATGTATGTGAAGACCTTGCGCCCCTTGATTCGATAGAGCAGCTGCGTGGAGACCACATGCCGGCCCGGCGCCAGCGGTTCAGCCACCACGACAAGATCCTGGCCCCGATCGGCGTGCGTGAAGACCACCGGCAGATCCTGCCCGTCCAGAGAGAATCGAGCTTCCATCAACTCGAACCGGGAACCGGCGTCGTTGCGGAAGTGAAGATTCCCCTCCGTCGGCGCCGGCGCCGCTTTTGGCGAATCGGCGGCTCTGCAAACGCCGGACGACCCGGGTGGTCCAGCCATTCCAGCCATCGCCCAGAGCCCCACCACCAAGCCTAAAGCTGCCTTTCGCATGACTGGCCTCCTCTCCCAAGGTAAGGCCTTCTGACCGGCAAGGAAGGGGGGCGGGGCCCGCTCAAGGGGGCTGGTCAGAGTGCCGATGTCGGCGATTGGCTCGCCGTGTCTTCGCCGTCGCAACCCGCCCGTCATCCCCATCCCGAACCGGAGAGCATGCTTGCCCGCGGCATGACCATCGGCCGCTATGTCGTGCTGACGCTGGTGGGCCGCGGCGGAATGGGTGAGGTCTATGCCGCCTACGACCCGGAGCTGGACCGTCGGGTGGCGATCAAGCTGCTGCGGGTTCGTGCCGCCCAGCCCGACTTCAGCGAGCAAGCCAGTCAGGACAGTGGCCGCGCGCGTCTGATGCGCGAGGCCCAGGCCACCGCCAAGCTGTCGCACCCCAACGTCGTGGTCATCTACGACGTCGGTACCTTCGAGGACCAGGTGTTCATCGCCATGGAATTCGTCGAGGGACAGACGGTCGGTTACTGGATGAACGCGCAGGCCCGCCCCTGGACCGACGTGTTGAAGGTCTTCGCCGCCGCCGGGCGCGGTCTGGCCGCGGCGCACGAGAAAAACTTCGTCCACCGCGATTTCAAACCCGACAACGTGATGATCGGGGCCGACGGGCAGGTCCGGGTCATGGACTTTGGGCTGGCTCGGCTGGCCGACGAGCGATCGGGTACGCCGGCGCCTGCCGCCGACGCTCCGGGGAGCAGTGGCGCCGCCGCGGTGATGGCAACGGCGGCGACAATGGATCCCAGCGCGACGATGGTGGTAGGGATGGATCTGGCGCCCGTGCTGAGAAGCAGCGCCCGATCGGTTCCCTCCTCCGAGGTGTTCAGCCAGCGCCTCACCCAGACGGGCATGTTGGTCGGCACGCCCGCCTACATGGGGCCGGAGCAATTTCTGGCGCGGCCCACCGACGCGCGCACCGACCAGTTCAGTTTTTGCGTCGCGCTCTACGAGGCGCTGTACGGCGAGCGCCCGTTCGACGGCGCGACCTTGCATGGCCTGACCGCCAACGTCATCCACGGCAAGGTCCGCCCCCCTCCCGCCGAGACGGAGGTGCCGCCCTGGCTGCGAAAGGTGCTGCTGCGCGGGCTCAGCGTCGATCCTGATCAGCGCTGGCCGTCGATGAACGCGCTGCTGGCCGAGCTGGAGCGGAACCGCGCCGTCGCCGGCCGTCGCCGCTTTGCCATCGGCGCCGCCGCCAAGCTGGCGGGAATCTGGGAGGCGCCGGTCCGCGGGCGTCCGATGGAGACCGCCGCCAAGACCGCCATCAAGGAGGCGTTCCTGGCCACCGATAAACGATACGCAGCCAGCACCTTCGAAAACGTCAGCAAGATTCTGGATCGATACGCGGCGGCCTGGGTGGCGATGTACACGTCAGCCTGCGAGGCCACGCACACGCGCGGCGAGCAGTCCGCCGAGGTGCTGGATCTGCGGATGGGCGCCCTGCAGGACACCTTGCAGGTCTTGCGCGCCCTGTGCGACGCCTTCCGCTGCGCCACGGCCCAGGTCGTGGAGAACGCCGTCGAGGCCGCCAACCGCCTGCCCAGCATCGATCGCTGCGCCGACGTCGCCTTGCTGCGCGCCGTGGTCAAACCGCCCGAGGATCCGGCGGTGCGCGCCGCCGTCGATCGGCTGCGTGGACAGCTGGCCGAGGTGCGAACGTTGCTGCACGTCGGCCGCATGGCCGATGCCGCGAAAGCGATCGCGCCGCTGGAACAAGCGGCACGCAGCACCGGCTATCGGGCGCTGCTGGCGGAGACGCTACTCGAGAAGGGGTGGCTGCTGACGGAGCGCCGGGACCTGGACGCCGCTGGTCGCGCGTACGAAGAGGCGATCTGGACCGCCGAGCTGGTCCGCCACGACGAGGTGGCAGCCGAGGCGGCGACCCAGCTGGTGGGGATGACGGCCTACCAGGCGCGGTTCGACGTCGGCGACGTCTGGGCCAAACATGCCGAGACCATCCTCAGTCGCATGGGCGGCAATGATCGGCTGTGGGGATGGCTGTTCAACAACATGGGGATGATGCGCCATCTGCAGGGACGCCTGAGCGAGGCGCTGGACTACACCGATCGCGCCATGGCCGCCAAGGAGAAGGCGCAGGGTCGCGACAGCGCCGACCTGGGCATCTCGATGGGCAACAAGGCCTTCTATCTCAGCGAGATGGGTGATCTGCAGCAGGCGGTCGCGTGCGGCCAGCGCGCCATCGATATCTCGGCGGCTGGCTTTGGACCAGAGCATCCGCGGACGGCCCAGGCGCTTTCCAATCACTGCGAGACGCTGAATCTGCTGGGCCGATTCGCCGAGGCGCGCGCGGTGGCGCTGCGCGCCCTGACCATCTTCGAGCGGGAGACCGAGCCCGACGGCGTCTATGCTACGGCGGCGCTGACCGCGCTGGGCATCGGATACCTGGATGACGGGATGGCCCAGGAGGCGCTGCCGCTCCTGGAACGGGCCGTGGCCAACCGTGAGCGTAACGAAGTCGGAGCGCCGGGGCGCCTGGGCGAGGTTCATTTCGCCCTCGGGCGCGCGCTGTGGCTGACCGACCGCGGTCGCCAGCGCGCCAGCGCCCTGGTCATGCGGGCGCGAGACGAGTACGCCGCGGTGACACAGTTTCCCGCCACGCAAAAAGCGCTGGACGCGATCGACACCTGGCTGGCGGCACACCCTGCGGCCCCGATGTCCGCGGCGGGCTAGTCCGTCACGGCTCGTCCGACAAGCAACATCCCGTTGCCGCCCAGGCAACAGATGACTGCCGGATGGCCAGTTCTCACCCTTGTAATTTCAGACAGTTGAATAACGCTATCGCTAAAATATGTTGGCTTAATTACTGCTTTGAAGTGGCGAGTGGTACAAAACAAACGAGGGCGCCGAAATCGGCGCTCCGCGGTCCTCATTTTTGGTTGGGCGACGATCACGGCAGCCTCCGGATGCAGCGAGCAGGCTGCCCAGAATGTTGAAGAGGACGCGTCCC
>DATLVT010000431.1:0-3158 GCA_035577105.1 Polyangia bacterium | reverse complement strand
GTCGGCGTCGATCCCCGACGGGATGTCGGCGGCGATCTTGCGCCCGGGCGCGGCGTTCATCGCCTCGATGGCGGCGGCCGGAACGCCGATGACGTCGGCGCGCAGGCCGATGCCAAAGACGGCGTCGATGATCACGTCGGCGTCGGCCAGTCGCTCGCGCCAGGGGCTCACGGCACGCGAACCGGACGGATCGCCCCAGCTGGACGCATCTTCCAGCGACACGTCCGGCAGCGCGGCCAGCGCGCTCAGCATCACGGCGGCGTCGCCGGTCATCTTGTTTCGCGGGGCGAGCAGGAACACCCGCACGTCGGCGCCGCCCAGCGCCAGGTGGCGGGCCGCCACCAGGCCGTCGCCGCCGTTGGCTCCCGCGCCGCACACCACGCGCACGCGTGTCGGCCGATTCGCGGCCGGCCCTTCGCGCTGGGCCAGCGCCGCCAGACCGCTCCCGGCGTTCTCCATCATCAGCAGGCTGGGAACGCCGAACCGCGCCGACGCGGCCTGGTCGGCGGCGCGCATCTGCGCCGCGCTGAGCACCAGCGGGTGCCCGGTCCAGACGGAGCCTGGGCCGGACACGCCCCTCCTCGGCTTCATCAGGTGTTGCCTGCGGCGCCGGCGGCGATGGCCGCCCGCAGCTCGGTCACCGCCCCCATCATTCCGATCATCACCGCCCGAGCGATCAGGCCGTGTCCGATGTTCAGCTCCTCGAGATTGGGGAGCGCCGCCACCGGTCCGACGTTCGCGTAGTCAAGGCCATGCCCGGCCCCCAGGCGCAACCCGGCGTCGCCGGCGGCGCGCGCCGCGATCTCCAGCCGGTGCAATTGCTGTCTGGCCGCCGGGCTGCGCGACGCCGCCTGGCCCGGCGCCGCCTGGCAATAATCCCCGGTGTGCAGCTCGACGGTGCTGGCCCCCAGGTGTTGACTGGCCTCGACCACGCGCGGGTCCGGATCAATGAAGAGGCTGACCGCGATCCCCGCCCCGCCCAGCTTCTTGACGACCGTCTCCACCAGGCCGCCCGCGCGCACGTCCAGTCCGCCTTCCGTCGTGCGCTCCTGACGTTTCTCCGGGACCAGCGTGCAGAAGTCGGGCTTGACCTCCAGGGCCAGCGCCAGCATCTCTTCGGTCGCCGCCATCTCCAGGTTGAAGGTGCCGCGCACGGTCTGGCGCAGGATGCGCACGTCGCGCTCCTGGATGTGGCGGCGATCCTCGCGCAGGTGAACGGTGATGCCGTCGGCGCCCGCCAGCTCGCACAGCGCCGCCGCCGTCACCGGATCGGGATAGGAAACGTCGCGCTGCTGCCGGAGCGTGGCGACGTGATCGACGTTGACGTAGAGCCGGACCATGGGCCGCAAGGATTTCTCGTGCCGCCGTCGCGTCTACGTTGATTCGGCCAGGGCGCGCTTGAGCACGGTGGCGATGTCCTCGGCGTGGGCGCGGATGCGGACCTCGTCGGTGCCTTCGATCATGATGCGCGCCTTGGATTCGGTCCCCGAGTAGCGAACCACCACTCGCCCGTCGCTGCCCAGGTCGCGCTCGACGTTGGCGATCACCTTGGTCACCGCCGGCATCTCCTCCAGCGGCCGCTTGCGCGCCACCGCGAAGTTCAGCAGCACCTGCGGGTACCGGGTCATGGCCCGCCCCAGCTCGGACAGCGGTCGCCCCTCCTGCACCATCACCGCCAGCACGCTGAGCGCCGCCACCATGCCGTCGCCGGTGGTGGCGTGGTTGAGAAAGATGATGTGCCCCGACTGCTCGCCGCCCAGCAAGAGACCCTTGTCGCGCATCGCCTCGACCACGTACCGATCGCCCACCGCCGTGCGCACCAGCTTGCCGCCCTTGGCGGCCAGGGCCCGCTCCAGGCCCAGGTTGGACATGATGGTGGCCACCACGGTCTGCTCGGGCAGCGTGCGTTTCTCCAGCATGCGCGTCCCCAGGATGGCCATCACCTGATCGCCGTCGATGACGTTGCCTTTCTCGTCGGCCAGGATCACGCGATCCGCGTCGCCGTCCAGGGCCACGCCCAGCTGCGCCCCCGACCGGCGCACCTCCTGCACCATCAGCTCCGGGTGCATGGCGCCGCAGTTGTCGTTGATGTTGCGGCCGTTCGGATCGACGCCCAGCGCGATCACCTCGGCGCCCAGCTCTTCGAAGACCTGCGGGGCCACGTGGTAGGCGGCGCCGTGGGCGCAATCGACCACCACCTTCATCCCGTCCAGGGTCCGCTCCTTGGGGAAGGTGTTCTTGAGGAACTGCACGTAACGGCCACGCGCGTCCTCGATCTTTCGCGCCTTGCCGATGGCCTCGGACGACGTGCGCGCGCCGCCGCCGCCGTCAGCGGCCGCGATGGCCTCCATGCGCCCTTCCAGCTCGCTCTCCACCTCGTCGGGCAGCTTGAAGCCGTCGGCGGCGAAGATCTTGATGCCGTTGTCTTGAAACGGATTGTGCGAGGCGCTGATCACCACGCCGGCGTCGGCGCGCATCGACCAGGTGATGAAGGCGATCCCGGGCGTGGGCAGCGGGCCGACCAGCATGACGTCAGCGCCGGCCGAGACGATCCCCGCGTACAGCGCGCTCTCCAGCATGTACCCCGACAGCCGCGTGTCCTTGCCGATGACGATGCGTCCCGGGCGATCGGGGTGCTTGAAATGCTGGGCGACGGCCTGCCCCAGACGCAGGGCCACCTCGGCCGTCATGGGATCCTTGTTGGCGACGCCGCGAATGCCGTCCGTTCCGAACAGCTTCCTCACCGAAGATTTCTCCGCCATGCGAGCAGTTTAAACACGAAACAGCGCTTCCGCGACTGCCACCACGTCGCGCATCGCCCCCACGTCATGGACCCGGACCGCTGCCGCACCGCCCAGGACCGACGCGGTGACCGCCGCCGCCGTCCCGAAGATGCGTTCGCCAGGGGGCTTCCCGGTCAGCTCGCCGATGAACGCCTTGCGCGACACGCCGACCATCACCGGCACGCCCAGCCCGGTCACCAGCACGGGCAGGTCGCGCAGCAGCGCCACATTGTGGGTCAGGCGCTTGCCGAAACCGATGCCGGGGTCGGCCCACACCTGCCGACAACCGGCCTCGCGCGCCGCGGCCACGCAGCCCAGAAGCTCGGCCTTGACCTCGGCCACCACGTCGTCGAACGCCACGTCGTCCATCATCGT
>DATLVT010000430.1:0-5516 GCA_035577105.1 Polyangia bacterium | reverse complement strand
CCTGGGCGACGCCGATTGCGGGCAGGACGGCCTGTGCAAGAACAGCCAGTGCGTACCGCCCATCGTCATCCCCTAGACGGAGACTGCGACGGCGACGGCTACGGCACCAGTTGATTCACCGCCTGGATCCACGGCAGGAGGCGCGAGAAGGTGTAGTCGCTGATCCACACCGGTGTGCAGTAGCTCATGAAATCGGCCCGACGCTGTGGATCGATCAGCCGCTGGTTCACGAGATCGTATCCCCAGACGCCGATGCCTGCGTTCGGATAAGGGAACAGCGGATCCGGTCGCGCCGGCGGCGGTTGCCCGCACGGAGCGTGCGAGCGACCCATCGTGTGAGCGACCTCCTGCATGAAGGCGATGCTGCCCATGTTGGTGTACCCGAGCGCGATCGAACAGCGGGTTTCGTCCTGCGCGGGATTCGTCGACACCACGGCGATTCCCTGGAAGCAGCCGCCGGGACAGAACTCCTCGACCGGCCCCGGCGCCACCAGGCCGTGATAAAAGACGTTGCGCGCTGGCCGGTCGTTTTGCCGCGTCTGACAGACCTGGTTCAAGGCCAGGTCCCACCCGGGCCCGGTGGGGCTGATGGTGCCCGTGAAGTCGATCGGCTCGCGGATCGTGGTCTCGATCTTGGCGACGGGATAGGTGGCGAACATGGCGTCGGTCAGAAATTTGATCTGCGCCGGGCTGGTGTCCGGCAGCGTGTTCTTGTTCCGCACCGGCACGAAGGTAATTTTCAAAGATGGACCCGGATCGCTGGTCTGCAACAGGGCGGCGGTTCCATCGGCCGGCAAGCGGGCGCCGGTGGTGTCACCGATGCCCGTGCCACCGGGCGCCTCCAGCAGCGACACCGACCACTTCAGTTGCGCTGTCAGGTCGGCGGCGGCCAGCGAGAAATTCAGCGTCGACGCCAGGATCGCATCCGTCGAAGCGCCCGCGATCAGGGCCGCCGTCGTTTTCGGCGGACCGCCGTCGTTCCATTGCAAACGCGCCACCACCGACCGCGATTGCCAGCCTGCGCTTGGCGTGACGAACACGCGCAGCAGGGCGGGTCGATTGCGCACCAGCGGAGTGTCCGGCGTGACGACCGGCCGGCCGGCTTTCACCAGGCTGACCTTGACCGCCTGGTAGATGGCGACGTCGGTGACGGCTAGCCCGTGAACCGGCTCGCTGGCGTTCGCGTCGTTGCCGTCGGGATCAGCGCTGCCGTCGGCGACGTTACTCGCGTCGCTGGTTCCGCCGCTGCCGCTGGTCGGCGCGCCACCGGCGCCGCCGCCGGTCCTCGTTCGATCGCCCGCGGCGCCCTCACACCCGCTCGCGCAGGCGGCGGCGCACGCGGCGACCACGACGGCGGCAAGGCTCCTCATGAATCGCACGCCCTCAGGGAATGATGATGGGAGGGACGACCGGCCGGCTGTCGTCCTGAATGCAGGCGGCCAGGTCAAAGAACAGGAACGCCAGCACCTGCTCGCCCTGGGTCAGGCCGCCGCCACAAAGTAGATCGAAATCAATCTTGAAGCCGGCCGGGAGACCGACCGGCTGCGTCGGAGCGATGTGGGCATCCATGTGAACGGCGCGGCCGCACTGCTGCGCTGCGGGAACGCCGACGGGCGTGTTGACGCTGAAGACGCGCGGCCCGGCGGTTGACGCCGTGGCCGGCATCGACGTGGCCCAGACTTGCACTGGCGGCGCCGTCACGGAGACAACATTGTCGAACACCTGGTTCGCATTGATCTGGCCATAGGTCGCCGTCGGGTCGAGGAACTTCATCCAGTCGGCGAGAGCCTTGCCCTTGGGGAAGGTGGTGTCGACCAGCATCGGTTTGCCCCCGTCCCTGTCATCGTTGTCGCCGGGCGGAGGCCGCAGCGAGATCGCGCCGGTCAGCTTGGGGTCGGTCAGGCCCCGGTACCAGATATACATAAAGTCGGTGCCGAAAATGCGACCGCCCTTGGCCAGGTAGTTGTTCATGGCGGCGTAGGCCAGCGGTCCCTTGTTGCCGGTCACCTCCCTGCATTCGCAGGACAGCAATGCCATGTCGTACTTGGACAGCTCGGCCTCGCTGCGCCAGAGCGTGGTGGCGTCGGTCGCGCCGGTAGGGGGCTGATCGTAGCCGCGGGTCACGTCGACATCGCCCTTGAAATAGGTGACGGCGCGGTCCTGTCCTGCGATGCCCAGCTCCGCCATGTCGACGCCGACCTGCGGCAGCAGGCAGCCCAGGAAATCGCAGTCGCCGGTCGTCACGGCGATGCGGGGCATGTCGCCTTCCTGGCGGTTCCGCGGCAGCCGGCTGAGGTTGGCGTCGGTGATCGGGTTGTCCTGGCAAGCGATGACGTTGTTCAGCGTGACCTTGCGCCGCCATTTGCCGACCTGAAACACCATCGGGATGTCCTTGCCGGCGGGGACGTTGGTGATGCGGAAGTGACCGTGCTCGTCGCTGATGGCGGACGCCACCGCGCGCGTTGGGGCGCCCCCGCCGCAACGATCGCAGGTGACGCCTTCCGTGAACGCCGTCAGCGGCGCGTTCGGCACGTAGACCATCACGTTGTAAAGCGGCAGCTTTCCGTTGGGCGCGTAGGTGGTGCCGTTGACGGTGGTGGTGGTGCCCGCGGGGCAGCTGACCTGCTGGCATTGAAGATTCACGCACGGACCCGTCGCTGTCGCCACGTCGGGGCCCGCGCCGCCCACGTCGCCGACGACATCGGGGACCTCGGGCGCTGTGGTTGCGTCGGCCGCGCTGCCACCGGTGCCGGCTGTCCCGCTGCCGCCGTTGCTGACGCGCGCACAGCCGAATGCCAGGCAAAGCAAGGCCGCCGTCGGCGAAAGGGCCGGCCACCGGACGGCCCGTGGCGTGGATCGGAAATCGTCCTTGGACGTCGACGTTGGTCCTGACATGTCCACCATCCGTGGCCGGTGGACACGTCGCCTTACAACATATTCTCTGGTCCAGTCGGTGCGCGGGCGGGGCCTGGGCGCTGGCTAGTGCACGAAGGCCGGGCGCGCAATCGGCTGGGGCAGAATCCCCAGCGCGTGCAGGTGGGGCAGGACCCAGCGGGGAATTGCGCTCACCACCGCGTCGCAGCTGACCTCGGGCGCGATCATGCCCAGGGCCTCGGCATCGCGGTCGGCGGGGCGCACGCCGCGGGCGTTGCCGTTGGCGGCGCGGGGGAGGGGGCCGCCCAGGCGGCGTTCGACGGCTTCCATCTTGGCGACGCAGTCGGGCCACAGGGCCTGGCGGTCGGCACTGGTCCAGTCGCGGATGACCCAGCCGCCGGCCTTGGCCCCGAAGGCGCCATGGCGGGCCTCGTCGCGCAACAGTTCCGAAAATCCCCAGGCCACCAGCGGCTCGCGGGCCAGTGACCGGGCGGCGGCGAACCCGGCGGCCGCCAGCGGTTCGGCGACGGTGAACCCGGTAATGAGAGCGCGCGCGCAGCGGGCGTCGATGGCCTCGCCGCGCCCCAGCGTCGACCGGGTGGTCTCCGGGGCCGGGGTGCGGGGGGCGACGCCCAGGGAGTCGAGGACCCGGGCGCAGACTTCCACGTGACGGACGTTGTCTTCGATCACCCGCGCCGCCAGCGCCAGGATGGCCGCCGGAGCGCCCAGACGGGCCAGGTCGGTGGTGACCAGTGAGGCGGAAATCACGGCGTCTTGCTCGTCGACGTACAGCTGCTGCCAGCGGCCGGCCACCCGGGACAGAAGCGGCGCCGGATAGCGCGACGGATCAAAGATGGGGGTGAACAGTCGTTGTCGCCGCGGGATGGGAGCCGGCCGGGTGCTGCGCATCATGGTGGTAGGGAAGTAGGCAAGGCGCGTGCCCCCGGCCCGGGCGTGAGTTTCCGGGCCCGGGTCCACAAGACAGCGCAAAAATCAGGGGCCGCCGCGACACGAATGTCACCTCTCATCGCGCAGCCGGCGAAGCCCGTCGGCGGCCTCGCTGGAGGAGGGGTCGAGGGCCAGGATTTTTTCCAGCTCCTTGATCGCCAGCTCGGGTTGCGAGGTCTGTTCGTAAAGCTGGGCCAGGTACTGCATGGCGGGACGATTCTTGGCGTCGATCTGCAGGGCGCGCCGCAACTCGGCCAGGGCGGCGCGGCCGGCGCGGGCGTCGGCGGGCGCCTCACGGAACAGCGCCCAGCCCAGGGCTGCGCGAAAGTTCGCCTCGCCCGGCGCCAGCCGCGCTGCCTGCCGAAAGGCCTCCACGGCTTCGTGGTGGCGCCGCGCCCGCAGGTGCTCCAGGCCAGCGTCATAGATGGCCCGCACCGCGGCCGGCGGCAACGAATCACCGGTCGAAAAACTACCGGAGATGGCGCCGCTCACGGAGCTGTCGCTGCTCTTGCGTCGGGGCGACGGCGGCCGTGCCTCGCCGGCGTTCTCCTCGTTCTTGTCACCCCTGGCACCGTGAGCATGGGCGCGTCGTCCGGCCGGCTCGCGCAGCGCGCGGTGGGCCTGGCCCAGACGCTCGAAGATCTCCCGGGCGATTCGCCGCTCGTCCTCGCTGGCGTTGCGGTAACGGTCGGCGTGAAACCGCCGGGCCAGGGTTTCATAGGCGCGGTCGACCTCGGCCAGCGACGCGTCCGGTTCCACGCCCAGCGCCCAGAACGGACTTTGCGTTCGCAAGGCCATGGCCACCAGCGACAGCTGAACCCCTTCGTACGGTCCGCTGCCGCCGCCGCTGCTGGGCGACCGTGATTCGCTGGTCCTGGCGCTGGGGGGCGGGGTGGGCGGCGCCGCCGTTCGCCGACGCGCCGGCCCTTCCACGGCTTCGATCATTCCCGATTCGCACAGCGCCACCAGCAACAGGCGCGCCTTGTCGCGGGCGATGCCGGCGCCGGCAAAGATGGCCGGCAGCCGCGCGGTACCGTTGATCGACCGGATGAAGGCCAGCTCGACCGGTTCGGAGGTCATCTCTTGCAGGCGCAGAACGGGGTCGTGGCTCAGGCGCAAGGGGAGGTTTCCCAGGTTGGCCAGCACGGCATCCTGCCTGGCGCTGTCATAGTGGCGACGGATGCCTTCCAGGATCAGCGCCGCCGGCGGGCGATCCAGCCGCCGCGTTTGATCGCCGGGCGCCGCGCCCTCCTTGAACATGAAGTTGCCGTCGCGCCACGAGAAGATTTCGAAAAGCTTGGCCTGCATCTGCTCGACCAGGGCCCGTTCCAGGTTGTACGGCGACAGGGCGCCCATCTCGACCAGGATCTCGCCCTGGCGGCGCTTCTCGCGCTGCATGCGGGACACCGATGCCGTCAGCGTCTGGTTCGAGATCAGCTTCTGCCCAAGGAGGATCTGTCCCAGGCATTCGCCCAGGACGTTGGACCGCACCGACACCGGGTACCCGCCGGCGAATCCCACGATCTTCTTGGTCTCACCACGCAGCAGCAGCAGCGAGCCGCTGGCGCGCTGGAGATCGGAAGATCGTGGGATTCGCCGGCGGGTACCCGGTGTCGGTGCGGTCCAACGTCCTGGGCGAATGCCTGGGACAGATCCTCCTTGGGCAGAAGCTGATCTCGAACCAGACGCTGACG
>DATLVT010000429.1:0-14452 GCA_035577105.1 Polyangia bacterium | reverse complement strand
CGGGCAGCGGCGGTGACAACGGCGGCGCTTCGGGCGGTGCGGCCGGCGGCGCCGGGGCGCCGCCGAGTGACAGCGGGATGGGGGGCGTCGGTGGAACGCCGATGGGCATGGGCGGATACGGCTTCGCCGGCCCATCGCTGTGCGCCAGCGGCGGCTTTGCGCTGTGCGAAAGCTTCGAAAATGGGCTGGACGCCACGGTGTGGACCACCAGCCGCAGCGGCGACGGGACGGCAACCGTGGACGACGTGCACGCCGCCCGCGGAACGAAGGCCCTTCACGTCAAGACGGCCTCCGGCGGCGGGCATGTCTATGTCACCGAGAAGAAGACCTTCCCCATCGCCGGCAACAACCTTTACGCGCGGATGTTCGTCTGGTTTGAAGACGACATCACCACCGCGGGGCACTTCAGCCTGGCGGAGGGCGCCGGCACCGGGAACGGCGCGCGGATACGATTCGGCGGACAATTCAAAGAATTCGGCGTGGGCACCGACGGAGGCGGTTCGGGAGACTGGACCGATCACGACAGCGTGGTCGTCCCTTCAAAGAAATGGCTGTGCGTGGAGTTTCAGTTTCAAGGCGACGCCAACATGTTTCACGTATGGCAAGACGACATGGCCCGCCCGGCCTTGACCAGCGGGGCCAGCAAACATGGTGGATTCGTGATGCCGCAGTTCACGTCGTTGTGGTTTGGTTGGTGGATGTACAACGCCAACGAACCGCAGGATCTTTGGATCGATGAGATCGCCATCGATTCAAAGCCCATTGGCTGCGCCAAGTGAAATGTCGACGGCGGCGCTGCCGCTGGTCCTTGTCGTTGCGTTGATGTCGCCGGTCCTGGACGCCAAGGCCGCGCCTGCGTCTGCGCCTGCCGCGGCTTCGTCGCTGGCTGAAAAGCTGGCGCAGCTGGATGCGCTGCACGACCGCCGCGACGATCCGGCCGCGCTGGCGTCGGCGCGGCGCCTGGCCGACGCGGTGGTCGCCGAGGCGCCCGCCGACTATGACGTCCTGTGGCGGGCGGCGCGCGTGCTGTTCACCGCCAGCGACGAGCCCAGCGCGCCCGCCGCCGAGCGCTCGCGGCTGGGCAAGCAGGGTTATGACGTCGCCCTGAGGGCCATCGCCGTCAGCCCGGACCGCGTCGAAGGACATTACTGGGCGGCGCTGAGCATCGGCAGCTATGCGGAGGAGATGGGCGTGTTGCACGCGCTGGCAGCGGGCATCGAGGGCAAGTTCAAGCGACCGCTGGAGCGGGCCACCGCCCTGGATGTCGCCTACGACCACGGCAACATCCCGGCGGTCTGGGCGGCCTACTACCTCGAGTTGCCCTGGCCCAAGCGGGATCGGGCCAAGGCCGCCCAGTATCTGCGCCAGGCGCTTGCCATCAACCCGGCCAACCTGCGCGCCCGTCTTTACCAGGCCCGCATCGCCGTCGACGAGCATCGCCCCGACCAGGCCAAGGCCCTGCTGGCCGAGATCGCGGCGGCGCCGATCGGTCGTTACGATCCGCCGGAGGAACGCCGCGTGAAAAAAGAGGCGGCGGCCATGGCGGCCCTGCACCTCCCCCGATGATCTCCGGCCGGCGCTGAATTTACTGGACCGCGATGTTCCGCGCGGTCGCGTACTGGGCCAGGGCCATCAACGGAAAGTAGTGCCGGTAATAGTGATAGTTCAGATAGAAGACCTTCGGGAAGCCGGTCCCTGTCCATGGCTCCTGCGCCCAGGTCCCGGCGTCATCCTGTCTGTCCAGCAGCCAGCGCACGCCGCGACGGACCGCCGGGTCGTCGACCAGACCACCCGCCAGAAGGCCCATGATGGCCCAGGCCGTCTGGCTGGGCGTCGAGGCGCCGACACCGCGCTGCCCAGGTTCGTCATAGCTGGCGATGCTCTCGCCCCAGCCGCCGTCGGGGTTCTGATGAGCGCGCAGCCAGTGCACCGCGCGTCGAACGTACGGCGCCTCCCGATCTTCGCCGATGCAGGCCACGCCGCGCAGCACCTGCCAGGTGCCGTAGATGTAATTCACGCCCCAGCGCCCGTACCAGGCGCCGTCGCTGGTTTGATCGCGCCGCAAGAAGGTCAGCGCCCGCTGCACCACCGGATGGGCGGCGGTGAATTCGGGGAAGTGACTGAGCGATTCCAGGACACGCCCGGTGATGTCGGCGGTGCTGGGATCGATCATGGCGTTGTGATCGGCGAAGGGGATCTGGGTCAGCCAATCCTTGTCGTTACCGCGATCAAAGCTGGCCCATCCTCCGTCGCTGTTCTGCATGCCCAGCATCCAGGCCAGGCCCCGGCGCACCGCTGACTCCTGGGTGGCGGGCGCCTCGCTGGCGCGTGCGCGGCGCAGGACCATGAGGGCCATGCAGGTGTCGTCGACGTCGGGATAAAATTCGTTGCGATGTTCGAAGTACCAGCCGCCGGGCTGGGCGTTGTTGCGGTGGATCCAGTCGCCAGGGCGCCTGGTCTGCTTGGAAAGCAGCCAGGACGCCGCCCGCTGTAACGCCGGGTGCTCGGCGGACAGGCCGGACTGCGCCAGCGCATAGCTGGCCAGCACCGTGTCCCAGACCGGCGACAGACATGGCTGCACGCGCAGCGAACCGTCGTCGGGATCGCGCAGGATGAGGCCATCCAGATAGGCGAGTTGCTCTTTCAGCAGCGGATCACTCTCGGCGTGCCCCAGCACCTTGAGGGCCATCACGGAGTTGGCCATGGCGGGAAGGATGGCGGACAGACCGTCGGAGTCCTCCAGGCGTTCGATCATCCAGTCGGCGGCGCGCTTGACCGCCAGGCGGCGCAGCGTCCCGGCGCCCGGCAAGCGTTCATATCCTTTCAACAGGCGATCGACGCCGAAGAAAAACTTTTTCCAGGCGCCGTCGCTGGACGCCGGTTGGCTGGCGGCGACGCCGTCGGGCCCAGGGGCGAACAGCTCGGGCACGCCGCTGCCCTCGGGCAGCGCGATGATCGGTTTGGCGGCGTAGAGGATCGACAGCGGCACGAAGATCGTGCGCGACCAGCTGGACATGTCGTAGACGGTGAAGGGGCTGGCGCCGGGGAGGAAGACCATCTCGGGCGGGATGGCCGGCACCTGGGTCCACGGGTACTGACCGAAGAACGCCAGGTGATATTTCGTGTACGTGTTGGCGCGCGCCACGCCGCCCAGGCGCGCGATGGCGTCGCGCGCGCGTTGCATGTGCGGCGCGTCGGCGCGTTCGCCGGCGACCTTCAACGCGAGGTAGCTGAGCACGGAGACCGAGATCTCGGGCGGGCCGCCGCGGTATTGAGCCCAGCCACCGTCGGGCAACATCTCGGCACGAATCACGCGGCCCAGGGCCACGCATTTTTCGCTGCCGGGTCGGCCGAAGAAGGCCTCCAGCAAGATGAGATAACTTTCCAGCGTGGTGTCGCCTTCCAGTTCGCCGCACCAAAAGCCGGCGTCCTGCTGACGGGCCAGCAACCAGTCGCGCGCGACACTGATGGCGCGGACGATGCGCTCGGGCCGGGCCGGCGGCGGTGCCAGTGACAGGGTTCCAGGTTCCGGATATTCGCGCGTCGGCGGGATGGCCGTGAGGGTCGGCCCCGAGACGTCTGGTGGGAGTGAATCGGCCATCTAGATAAATCACCTTTCGCCGACGGACTTCCTGCTAAAGTCCGGCTCCTCACGCGAGGAAACATGCGATTCCCTTTGCATATCACGACCGACATGGTCACGTACCAGATCAAGCAGTCAGTGCGCGGCAACGCGCGCTATCCGTTCGTGCTGATGCTGGAGCCGCTCTATACGTGCAATCTGGCCTGCATCGGCTGCTCGACAGAGCGTCACACCGGCAAGCTGTCCGATCGACTGCCGCTGGAGACGTGCCTGAAGGCTGTCGACGACTGCGGCGCGCCGTCGGTGTCGATCTGCGGTGGCGAGCCGACGCTGTATCCGGAGCTGAAGGAGCTGGTCGACGGCATCATCGCCCGCAAGCGCCACATCTATCTGTGCACGAACGGTCTGGTGCTGGACACCAAGGTGTTCGGGAAGATCCCGCCGCACAAACGGCTGACCATCAACGTGCACCTGGACGGCATGCGCGCCACCCACGACGAGGTCTGTGCCCGCGAGGGCGTCTTCGACAAGGCGGTGGAGATGATCCGCGAGGCCAAGCGCCTCGGCTATCACGTGATGACCAACACCACGGTCTTCAAGAACACCGAGATCGCCGAGATCGAGGAGCTGCTGGCGTTTCTGACCAAGCTGGGCGTGGACGGCCTTCTGCTGTCACCCGGGTATCACTATGAATCGGTCGCGGACGACATCTTTCTGACCCGGCACGAGATCCAGAAAAAGTTTCAGCGTGTGCTGGAGCTGTCCACGCGCTATCCGCTGAACTCGACGCCGATGTACCTGGAGTTCGCCGCCGGCCTGCGTGAATACAACTGCTCGCCGTGGAGCACGGTGACCTTCACACCGCGTGGTTGGAAAGGTCCCTGCTATCTGATCGGCGAGACGTTCACCGCCGACTGGAGCGATTTCTGGACCAAGACCAACTGGGACTACTGGGAGTCGCGCCAGGACAAGCGGTGCCAGAACTGCGCGATGCACTCCGGATTCGAGGCCTCGGCGGTGCGCCAGCTGTCGAAGAGCCCGCGCGACATGCTGCGCATGGCCGCCTGGAACTTCTTGGGTTAGGGGCGCAGATGACTGAGGTCGGGGGACGGGGCGCATCGGGCGCATCGGGAACATCGGCTGACGGGCCGCTGACGGTGGTGGTGGCGGCGATGAAGGAAGAGGTCGCCGCGCTGCTGGCGCGGATCGAGGGGGCGCGACAGGTGGCGATCCCCGGGGTGGGCGGCGGCCTTGACGTCACCGTGGGGCGATTGCGATCGGCGGCGATCGCGGTGGCGGTGACCGGCGACGGCGAGCGCAATGCGCGCCGCGGGCTGAGCGCGCTGCTGGCGACGTTGCCGTCGGTGCGGCGGGTGATCGTGGCCGGCGTGGCCGGGGGGCTGCACCCGATGCTGGCGCAGGCGGCCCTGGTGGTGTGCGAACGCGTGGTGGAGGAGACGGCGCCGCCGGCCGCCGCGTCAGACGCCGCTTCGGACAACCGCCTTGTTCGTCGCGCCGATCCCGGCCTGGTCGAGGCGGCGGCGAAGAACGCCGGCGCGCGGCGCGGGGTGGCGGTTACCACGGCGCAGATCGCCGACACCGTGGCGGAAAAGCGACGACTGCTGGGCGTGGCCACGGCCAGCGCCGGTGACCAGACCACCTCGACGCCGCTGGCGGCGGTGGTTGACCTGGAATCGGCGGCGTTCGCGGCCGTCGCGGACAGGGCGGGGGTGCCCTGGGTGGTGTTGCGCGCGGTCAGCGACACGGCCGACGAGGCGCTGCCGCCGCTGTTGAATCGCAGCCGCGACGACGGCGGCGCGGTTCAGCGCGGGCGTGTGGTGGCCCGCCTGCTGGGAAATCCGGGCGCGCTGTTCCCGCTGCTGGTGTTGCGGCAACGCGTGCGGGCCTGCGCCGAGACGCTGTCGCGGGCGGTGGCCATCACCGTCAGCGCGATGGCCGTCGTCGACGATGGCGCGGCGGGCCTGGCGGTGCCGGTGGCGCCCTCGACGCAGCCGGCGGGAGACGTGTGATGGAGTCGGGTCTCTCCTTGTCGACGGGCGGCGAGCCCCAGGGTCTGCGCTCCGGGCTGGAGCCGCTGCTGCAGAAGACCAGCCGCACGTTCGCCCTGACCATTCCGTTGTTGCCCGATCCGCTGCGCACGGAGGTGGCGGTCGCTTATCTGCTGTTCCGGATCATCGACACCTTCGAAGACGCCACCCTGTGGAGCGGCGGCCGGCGCGCGGACGCGCTGGGACAGTTCGTGCGCCTCATCGACGACGGCGATCTGCACGGCGCGCAGGAGCTGACGGCGCAGTGGCTGCGCGATCCGCCCCTGCAGCACCCCGGCTATCTGGAACTCCTCGCCGCCACCCCGCGCGTGCTGGAGTGGTGCCGCGAGCTGCGGCCGGCGGCGCGCGAGCAGCTGCGGCTGCACGTGGGGCGCAGCGCCCGCGGGATGGCCGAGGTGGTGGTGCGGGCCGGTGATCAGGGAACGCTGCAGCTGCAGACGCTGCAGGAGCTGCGCGACTATTGCTATACGGTGGCCGGCATCGTCGGCGAGATGCTGACCGAGCTGTTCCTGCTGCAAAGCCCCGCGCTGTTGAACGCGGCGGTCGGCCTGCGCGAGCGGGCGGTGGCCTTCGGGGAAGGCCTGCAGCTGGTGAACATCCTCAAGGACGCCCGCCCGGACGCCGGCGAGGGGCGGGTCTATCTGCCGCAGCAGGCGTCGCTGGCCGAGGTGTTCATGCTGGCGCGCGCCGACCTGCGCCGCGCGGCGGAGTACACGGACCTGTTGCGCGCGGCGGGCGGGGCGCCCGGTCTGGTGGCGTTCAACGCGCTCAACTCGCGGCTGGCCATCGGGACGCTGCGCGTGCTGCGCGATCAGGGGCTGGGGGCCAAGCTGACGCGCCTGCAGGTGACGACGATGGCGGCGCAGGTGATGAACGCGGTGGAGACGGGCGGCGTGCTGTTTCCGGAGCTGCCATGAAGCCCGCAACGCCGGCGCCGACCGCGCCGACAGCGTCGTTCGACATTGGCAAGGAGCTGGCCGAGCGCGCCGGCGAGAGTTTTTCACTGCACGACAAGTATCTGAACGCGCAGATGGTGCGCGTGCTGAAGACCATCGGCTTCGACCGGCATTACACGCGCGCCGAAGGTCCCTACCTGTTCGACAAGGCGGGGACGCGTTACCTGGATCTGCTGTCTGGTTTCGGGGTGTTCGCGCTGGGGCGCAATCATCCCACCGTCAAGAAGGCGATCGTCGACGTGCTGCAAGCCGACCTGCCGAACCTGGTGCAGATGGACGTCTCGCTGCTGTCGGGCCTGCTGGCCGAGCGCCTGCTGTCGCACGTGCCGGGGCAGGAGAAGGTCTTTTTTTGTAATTCGGGGACAGAGGCGGTCGAGGCGGCCATCAAGCTGGCCCGGGCCGCCACCCGCCGTTCAAAGCTGATCTTCTGCGACCACGCGTTTCACGGACTGACCATGGGCGCCCTGTCGCTGAACGGCGACGCCGGCTTTCGCGACGGCTTTGGACCGCTGCTGGCCGATGCGGTGCGCGTCCCGTTCAACGATCTGGGCGCGCTGGAGGCGGCGCTGATTGGCGGCGACGTGGCGGCGTTCTTCGTCGAGCCGATTCAAGGCAAGGGCGTCAACCTGCCAGCGGCGGGCTATCTGACGGAGGCGGCGCGCCTGTGTCGGAAATACGGCGCGCTGTTCGTGGCCGACGAGATTCAGACCGGCCTGGGCCGCACCGGGAAGTTTCTGGCCATCGAGTACGAGGAGGTCGATCCCGATCTGGTGCTGCTGGCCAAGGCGCTGTCGGGCGGATTCGTTCCGGTGGGCGCGGTGGCGGGCAAGAAGTGGATCTTTGACCGCACGTTCAACCGCATGGATCGGGCGGTGGTGCACGGGTCGACGTTCGGGAAGAACAACCTGGCCATGGCCGCCGGGCTGGCCACGCTGGCGGTGCTGGAAGGCGAGGGGCTCATCGAAAACGCCGCCCGCCGCGGTGACAGCCTGCTGCGGCGGCTGGGCGGGCTGGTGGGAAAATACGAGCTGTTGAAAGAGGTGCGCGGGCGCGGCTTGATGGTGGCCCTGGAGTTCGGCGCGCCGCGTTCGTTCGCGCTGCGCGCGGCGTGGGCGCTGCTGGAGAAGGCGACCAAGGGACTGTTCTGCCAGATGGTCACCATCCCCCTTTTTTCGCGGCACCGGATCCTGTCGCAGGTGGCCGGCCACGACATGTACGTGATCAAGTTGCTGCCCCCGCTGTGTCTGTCCCAGGCCGACGAAGACTGGATCGTGGGCGCCTTCGACGACGTGATCGCCGACTGTCACAAGGTGCCCAGCTCTGTCTGGGACCTGGCGACGACGCTGGCGGGGAACACGGTCAAGAGCAAGGCCGGCGAGTAGCGGGCGCCGTCGCGTCTCCGCGGTGACATGCGTCTGCGTCTAGGCTCGGCTGGGATTGCGGCGCTGTTCGTCGCCGTGGCGTGGACCGGCGTCGCCCGCGCCGGCGCCTGTCCGTCGCCCGCCGGTGCCGACGCCCGCTTGCAGACGACGGACGGACGGGCGCGCCTGGAATGGATCGATCAGCGGCTGTCCCGGGTGGCCGGGCAAGGTCGCGTCTGGACATGGGGGTGGGGCCTGGGCATCGGGGCCGCGGGCGTGGGCAGCCTGGCGGCGGTTCCCTTCGTCAGCGCCGGCGATCGCATCGACTGGTACGCCGGCGCCGTGAGCGCCGCCATCGGCGTGGTGCCGTTCCTGTTGTCGCCGCTGTCGGTGGTTCACGATGCACCCAGGCTGCACGCCTCTCTGGCGCTGGAGCCGCTGAATGACGACGCGCGCGTCTGCCGGTTGCTGGCTGACGCCGAGCGAATGCTGGCGGCCGACGCCGAGAACCAGCGCTGGCAACAAGGCTGGTGGATCCACGCCGGCAACATCGCCTTCAACACCGGCGTGATGCTGTTCCTGGGCCTGGGCTATCACCACTGGACGTCGGGGATCATCAACGGCGTGGCGGGCGCCGTGGTGGGCGAGGCGATCATCTTCACGCAACCGACCGGCAACATCGACGACTGGGGGGCGTATCGGCGCGCGAACCTGATGTATCAAGGGACGTTCTGACGGGGCAGTCAGATCGTCAGCTCGACGCCGGCCATGATCTGTAACGGCGGTTGTGGGGTTCCGGTGGGGTTGACGGCGGGGCGTCCGCTGGGCTGTTTGTATCGTTGATCGGTCAGATTTCTTCCGTCGATGTAAAGGTCGATGCCGCGCAAGGGCCGGGGCGCCCACACTTCGTCCAGCGGGTAGCGCAACGCCGCGTCCAGCACGAACGAAGGGGCCGGGCTGGCCGCCAGCGGGTAATCGGCGGGCACGAAGCGGATGTCGGGCGCGGTTTGAAAGCGGCCGCGCAGGTCGGCGATGATGCCCAGGGGCAGCTCGACGTTGACGCCGCCTTTCAGCATCAGCGTGGAGACGTTCGGGGGCGGGCCCTCGCTGAGATCGCCGCGCAGGTTGACGGTGTGGGCCACCCCGTCCAGCCACGACAGGCTCAGCGTTGATTGCACGCGGCCGGCGGTCAGCTGGGCGGTGGTCTCGCCGCCGTAATACAGGGCATCGCCGGCGTTCGACGATTCCAGCTGGCGCCGGCGTTGGAGCTGATCGGCGCCCACCTGCACATAGACGTACTGCCGGGTCCAGGCGGTGTCGTTGATGAAGTCGACGACGCGATTGACGAACGCGCCGGTCTGGAAGCGCAGGCGTCGCCCCAGGCGCTGCTCCCAGACCAGCTCCAGCGACTGCAGCTTTTCTGGTTTCAGGCTGGCGTTGGGGAACAGCAAGGAATCGCGGCTGGTCAGCACGCCGTAGACCTGGTACGGCGTCGGCTCCAGATAGGCCTGACCGTAGAGCAGCTTCAGCGACGTGGTCTCGAAAGGCGCGCTGACCAGCGCCACGCGCGGGTTGGTGGACAGCCCGAAGCGGGTTGAATAATCCAGCCGCACGCCGGTGGTGAGGTGAAAGTACTTCGACGGACTCCACAGCAGCTGCCCGAACCCGGCCACGGTCTGGAACCGCATGCTGTTCGACGAGGACAGTGTTGTCGGCGTCGTGAACAGCACCGGGTTGGGGTCGCGGACGAAACCGTTGTCGTCGATGGTGGCGGTGTCGCCGGGCCCGGTGTAGCGGCGGTAGGTGATGTCGTCGACGTCGACCTGCGAGATGGGCGTGACGTGAACGTCTTGCCCGACCAGCCCCAGCGTCAGCGACAGCTTGTCGGGCACGAACGTGCAATCGACCTGCTCCTCCAGGCGAATGGCCGAGGACGAGCCGGCCCGCCCGGTCTCGCTGAAGGTGCGGGCGCCCAGGTTCAGCGGCGAGACGAAGCGGGTGGTGGGCAGCACCGCATAGTGCGCATAGTCGGCGCTGCTGGTGGAGCGCCAGCGCCCCGCCTCGACGGCGTGCGAGAACGACGCCAGGTACTGCTGATCGGCAAAGCGCGCCTGGCTGACGAACGGCGCGCCGGACGCGTTCTGGTCCCACGAGCTCGACTGGTCATAGCCGCGCAGCTGGAAGGTGACGTGGGTCTGCCTGGTGCCGACGAAGAGGATGCCGTCATAGCCCGACTCGTGGGCGTCGAAATTCCCCAGATCGTGCGTGGGTGAGATGATGGCGTCCAGTCGAGCCGGCTGCGCGCTGCCGGGGATGCGATAGCTGTAATCGCCGGGGTACAGGTCGTAAACGTTCGGCTGGCCGGTGCGCGTGTAATGCAAGCCGAGGCGCACCTCCACGGGTCCGAAGGTGTGGCGGGCGATGGCGGAGACGTCGGTCGCTCCGTGACTGCCGCCGCTGGCGTTGGCCAGCACGCCGTCGTGTGGATAGAGCGGCGTGGTCACGATGTTGACGATGCCGTTGAACGCGTCATTGCCGTACAGCGCCGATCCCGGTCCGTACATCACCTCGATGTGCTCGACGAAGGTGAGCGGATAGTTGGCGAACAGGGGGACCTCTTCGCCGCCCGGCGGGTTGAGGCGCTTGCCGTCCAGCAGAAAGACCAGGCGGTGATTGCCGGCCAGCCCGCGCACCATCAGCGTCGTCCCCCACTCGGCGGTGCTCCAGTAACCGACCTGGTACCCGGGCAGATCGGCAAAGACGTCCCGCAGATAGCGATAGCCGTGCCGCCGGATCTGTTCGCGCGTGATGACGGTGATCCGCGCCGGCGCGTCGGACAGTCGAACCTGCGTGCGGGTCGCCGACGTCACCTGGATGTTCAGCAGATCAACCAGCGATAGATCACTGATCCCGTCTATGGTCTGACTGTCCAGGGCCTGACCGTCGAGCTGCGGGTTGGTCTGGGCGGCCAGCGCGCCGGGCAACAGGAAAACCGCGGTGGCGACCGCGCCGCGTCTGAGAGCGCGTACGTTCGGTCCCCACACAATCCATCCTTCGGCGCAACGTCGCCCCCTCTTTAGCGCAGCGGGTCCAGCCGCCTTCTTCATTAAAGAAGGGGGCGCCAGGGGCCGATAGCCGGCGAGCTGAGGCATGAAAGCGAGCGCTGCCAGTGGCCGGTGTCATTCGGTTGGGTGGACGGCTCTGCTCTGCGCCGGGTTGGGGCTGGCCAGCTGTCAAAGCGCCCAGACCGAGGAGGAGAACAAGCTGGTCTTCTTCAACTGGTGGACCAGCCCGGGCGAGCTGGCGGCGCTGAACCAGCTGGTGGCGGTCTATACCGCCAAGTACCCGGACGTGACCATCGAGAACGCCGTCGTCACCGGTGGTCCAGCGACCGATCTGCACGCCCGTCTTTACGACCAGGGGCTGAAGATCGGCAAACCGCCCGACAGCTATCAGGTGCACATCGGCGCCGAGACCAAGGCCGATCTGGAATTTCTGCAGCCCATCGACGATCTCTATCAGGCCAATAACTGGCCCAGCGTATTTCCCAGGGCGGTGCTCGACTATTCACGGTTCAACGGCTCGTATTACACGACGCCGGTCAACGTTCATCGCAGCAACGTCCTCTGGTATCGCCTGGACCTGATGGCGAAGATCAACCGCCAGCCGCCCGCCACCTGGGACGAGTTCTTCGAGATCGCCGAGCAGTTGAAGGCCGCCGGCGAGGAGGTCTTCGTCTATAACCCGGCCCTCGACAGCAAGGACCCCAGCAATCACATCAGCTGGACGACCTATCACATGTTCGAGAGCATCCTGCTGGCCGAGCTGGGCGAGGGCGGCTGGCTGGGGCTGTTCGATCACAGCCATTCGTGGAATTCGCCCGAGGTCATCGAGGCCTTCATGAAATTGAAACGGCTGATGACCTATGCCAAGCCCTGGCCCGACAGCGCCGGGTACGATCTGACGGCGATGACCACGGACAACAAGCCGGCGGCGATGGCCCTGATGGGCGACTGGGCGGAGGGCGACCTGACGGCGCTGGGCTTCAAGCCCGGCGTGGATTTTGGCTGGGCGGCGGCGCCCGGCACCGCCGACTATTTTCTGTTTTTGAGCGATTCCTTTCCGCTGCCCAAGGGGGCGCCCCATGAAAAGAACGCGCGCCGCTGGCTGGAGGTGGTGGGCTCGAAGGAGGCGCAGGACGCGTTCAATCCGCTGAAGGGTTCGATCTCGGCGCGTCTGGACGCCGACCTGACCAGGTACGACGCCTACCATCAGTCGGCCATCAATGATTTCGCCAGCAAGAGACTGGTCCCCAGCCTGGCCCACGGGCTGGCGGCGTCGCCGGCCTTCAAGCAAAAGTATTACGAGATCGTCGGCCAGTTCCGCGACGACAACGACGCCGTTGCCGCCGCCGCCGCGCTGGAAGACGCCTGCCAGGCGAACTGCGACTAGCGCCGCCCAGCGGGTCTAGGAATTCGTCGGCACCGCCAGCAGGCGCGGGCCGTTGCCGCCCCCGCTGGTCGACGTGTCGGTGCCCTCGCCGGGACCCAGCATCGAGCTCCAGAAGGTGAGGCGCCAGAGCGTTCCCGTCCCCGGGCGGCTGACCACGGAGACGCGGCCGTTCCACTCGCGGACCAGCTGATAGACGGCGGCCATTCCTGCGCCGCGGCCCGAGGTCGAGGACAGTTCGTCGCGGGTGGTGAACCCGGGGACCAGCAGGGCCGCCGTCAGATCCGCCTCGGTGCCCGCCGGCAGCCCGCGCTTTTCGGCGGCCCGCCTGACCCGTTGCCAGTCGATTCCCACGCCGTTGTCGGCGATCTCGACCGTCAGCTCCTTGCCCTGTTCATCCAGCCTGGTGCGCAGGCGCAGCTCGGGCGCGGGGCGGCCGGCGGCGACGCGCTGGGCGACGGGGAGAAAGCCGTGGTCGACGCTGTTGCGCACGACGTGCGTCAGCTCTGACCACAGCCTGGCCCAGCGTTTGGGATCCAGGCGCAGGCCGCCACCGTCGACGGAGACCGCCACGTCGCCCTTGCCCAGCACCGCCGCCAGCGTCCGCCCGCGATCGCCCAGGCGAAACAGCGCGCGTTCCGTCGGCTCCAGCTGCCAGCGCGCCAGTTGCTCGCGGATCACCCGCGGCGGTATCCCCTGGTCCAGCTCGTCGCGCAGGCGATTGAGATCCTCGACGGGGATTTCGATCACCTGCCGCCCGCGCTGGCCCACCAGCTTGCTGACGGTGCGGTTCAGGGTCTCCCACCGATCGCGAAGCGCGGCGAACGATCGCGCCCCCGGTCGCGCGCCGGGGACGGCGGGCGCGGCGGCCAGCTCGTCCTCCATCTTGTGGCACAGCTCTGCCACCAGGTTGAACCCGGCGCCACCGGCGTTTCCTTTCAGCGTGTGGACCAGGCCCCGGGTGGTCTCCAGATCGTTCGTCTCATAGGCCAGCCGCTGGATCAGGCTGGTGGCGTCGTCGAACAGCGAGAGAAAACCGTGGCGATCCTGGGTGATGGCTTGCAGCGCGGCCAGCACCTCTTTTTGCTCGGCCTCCTGCTGCCTCAGCGCGGCCCGGTCGGTGACGTCGTTGATCACCACCAGCAGCCCCTGCTTGATGGTGCCGGCGGCGATGGGCAGATAAGCAAACTCGAACTGGCGTCCGCCCGCCTGCAGACGCGCCGGCATCTGCGCCAGCACCAGGGTCAAAGGAAGATAGTCCTCGATCAGCGCTTCATGCGACAGCGCGAAGGACTCCGCGAAGACAGGGTCGATCCGGGCCAGGTAGTCGACAAAGCGCGTGGGCCCGCTGTACGGGCCGAACCACTGATCGATCTTGGCGGAGCGTTCCTCGGACAGCAGGCCCTCCGGCGAGACCGTCAGCAGGCCTTCGTTGACCGTGTCCAGCACCAGGCGCAGGTCCCGGTTGCGGGCGCCCAGGGCGGCCGTTCGATCCGCCACCCTCTCCTCCAGGGTTCGATTCAAGGATTCAAGCCGCAGATACGATTCCGCCAGCTCGCTGACCATCTGGTTGAAGGCGTGCCCCAGCGTCTCCAGCTCGTCGTGGCTCTTGATCGAGACGCGAACGCTGCGCTGGCCCGAAGCGATGGCGGTGGCGGCCTGGGTCAGCTCGGACAGCGGCTGGCTGATGCGGGCCGCTGCCCTTTTGACCAGCAGCACGCCGACGGCCATGGCCGCGACGATCAGAAAGATGATCAGCAAGATGGTGACCGCCAGCAGCTCACGCGACGCCGAGCGGGCTCGTTCCAGGGCCCTGGCCAGCGGGATCCCGGAGACGCCATAGATGATGGTGCCGACGACGGCGTTGCTTTCGTCGGTGACCGGGGCGGCGAATTCAAAGACCTCTTGATCGAACAGGCGCCGTCGCTGGCTTTGCGCCGTCAGCGGGTTCAGGAGCAGGCTGCCGATGTTCAGGTTGCGCCATCGCTCGGGCGCCGCTCCGTCGACGCTGTCGGGCGACACATAGACCCATGG
>DATLVT010000428.1:0-3269 GCA_035577105.1 Polyangia bacterium | reverse complement strand
GGCGCCGCCGACGCGGGCGAGGCCCTGGTGGCGGGGCTGCGCCAGCGCCTTGCCGCGCTGGCCGTGCGGATGGCGGCGCTGCCGCGGCCGTCGGTGGTCTGTCTGGAGTGGATCGAGCCGGTCTTTGCCATGGGCAACTGGGGACCGGAGATCGTGGCGGCGGCCGGCGGCACCGACCTGCTGGGAACAGCCGGCGTGCACTCCACGACCACGCCCTGGGAGGCGGTGCGCGCCGCCGATCCCGACGTGCTGGTGGTGGCGCCCTGCGGGTTCGGCCTGGCGCGGGCCCGCCAGGAGATGCCGCTGTTCGCCGAGCGTCCCGGCTGGTCCGCCCTGCGCGCCGTCCGCTCGGGCCGGGTGTTTGTCGCCGACGGCAACTTCTACTTCAACCGCTCGGGACCCATGCTCTTCGAAACCCCGGAGATCCTGGCCGAGATGCTGCACCCGGCGGTGTTTCCGCCCCTGCGGCGGGGGACGGCCTGGGCCCCCTGGCCGGACGCCGTCTGAATCTCCGATAGTCGGTGAGTGGATGAGGCCCCCCGACGCTGTTCGACGCAGTCCGGCGCGATCGTGGGGTGAGCGCCCGAATGGGGTGCGACAAAACGTCTCCCCGATCGTCTTTTATGGCGAGGCGATGCAATTCGGCGCGCCCCTCTTCGTTCCTTATCTGACGAGTCGATCCCCATGCGAATTACCCTGGCTTCCCGAGAGACAGAGCTTTGTGCCCGGCTGCGATCGGCGTTCGCGCGCGTCGGCAGCGCGGTGCGCGTCATCGACCGCCTGGAGATCTGGTCGCAGTCGGTGCTGGACGACGCCATGCTGCTGCACGCCGGCACCACCGGCAGCGCCACCCGCTGGTGCCGCGTGGTCAGGCGGGCGCGGCACGCCGGACCCTTGATTGCCTTGTGCGACACCATCGATCCGGCAGGGGTGGCGGCGGTGCTGGACGCCGGCGCTGATGACGTGGTGTCGGCGTCGGTGGCCGTCGACGAGCTGCTGGCACGCCTGCGGGCGATCTGTCGCCGCAACCGCGTGCGCAGCCTGGGCCAGTGCCGCGTCGGTCCCATCCTGGTCGACTCCGCCAACGGCGAGGCGGTCATCAGCGGCATTCCGCTGACCCTGCGCCGCACGGAGTTTCGGCTGCTCAGTTATCTCGTGTCCAACGCCGACCGCGTGGTGGGCGCGCACGAGCTGATGCGTGACGTGCTGGGCAGCGTGAACACCGCCAACACGGCCCTGATCCGCGTCCACCTGTCGCAGCTTCGCCGCAAGCTGGGCACGGCCGGCAACGCCATCGAGACCATTCGCGGCCAGGGTTATCGCCTGGCCACGGAGCAGGGCGAGGTCGATCGCCAGAGCGCCTGACGACGCGGGCGGCGGCGCCCAGGCCCTAGTTGCCCAGGGTGATGAGGTGGGTCAGCCCGTGGTCGTCGGTGACCCGGCGGGCCAGTTGATACTGGACCGCCAGCGGCACCGTCCACAGCGACGTGCGCAGCGTGAGGGCGCCGCCCACCGCCAGATGGTTGGGGGCGTCGTTGACCGGCACGCGCGCGGCGGCGCCGAACAGCTCCAGATCGATCTGGCTGATGAAGAACGCGGGCAGGACCCAGAGGCTGGACGCCCACCCGCGATCGATGATGAACGGATACCGATAGGTGGCGTCGCCGATGACGATCTTGTTGGCGGTGAAAGGAAAGTCTTCGAATCCGCGCAGCGGGTCGCTGAAGGCAAAGCCAGGCGGGACGACCGCCGACTCTTCGGTCTTGACCTCCGGTCGATTTGAATGCCGTCCCAGCAGCGGGCTGACGTAACCACCCACCGTCAGCAGCCCGGGATAGGTGGCGCCCACCAGGTCGCGGCCGCGCCCGGTCAGTGACAACGTGTGCCGCGCGGCCAGCGGCAGGGGCAGGACGACGTCGACGGCGGCGAAGGTGTCGAAGAATCCTGACCCGGTGGTGTTCCATTGCCGGGGATAGTCGGCCACCTGGGCGGTGACGGCGAAGAGACGCCGAACGCCAGTGTACGGGGTGGACTCGGCGCCGGCAAAGCTGGCGGACAGGTGCGGGCCGGCCATGCGGCGCAGCGGTCGCAGAACGGTGGGATCGTCGGGGCGGTAGGTCTCGAAGTACGAGAAACCCAGCCGGATCGGGTTGCCGTAGAAAGACTGCAGCAGGTTCAGGGTGGCCTCGCGGTCGCGGCGATACTCGGTGTAATCGGCGGGCAGCGTGGCCGCGGGGGTGTCGTGGACCCTGTACTGGGCGGCCAGCGCCTCGATGCTGAGCGGCGCAAGCTGCCGGTTGGTGTATCCGACCAGCACGCTGGGCTCGCCGCCGCCCTGCGGCTGGTAGTAACCGGCGATGGTCCAGCGGTGCAGCGACAGGCGATCATTGCCCGAGAGGACCAGGCCATAGATCTGCGCGCTGCGCCCGATCGCCGTCAGCGTGGGTCCGTAGAGGCGGGGAATGAACAGGTCGCGCAGCGGGCTGTACGGTCTGTCGGACAGCATCTCGACGATGGGCGCCGACGCGGGAGGGGGCGGGGAAGACGGCGGGGGTGGGGGGGCAGGCGCCGATGGCGGAGGCTGCGCTGGAACAGGAGGTGGCGATGACTCGGCGGCCGGGGCGGGCGTGGCGGCGGCCGGCGCTTCCGGCCTTGCCTCCGCCGGCGCTGCAGAGGCCAGCGCTGGCGGCGTCTCCGGCGGCGACGACGCCAGCGGCGCCGGTGCCATCGCCACGACGGGCGCGACGGGCGTCGCGGGGGGCAGCGCCACCTCGTCGACGGTCCACTGCCACCCCTCGCGGTTCAGGAACCGCACGACGCCGTCGCCGGCGCCTCGCGGTTCAAAGGCCAGATAGGGCGCGCTGCTGATCCTCTGGGTGTGCGCCGTCTTCAGATCGTGGACGTAGACCTGAAACCCGGCGCTGGTCTCGGCGGCCCCCAGATAAAGCACGCGGTGGTCGTCCACCCACGACGCGTCCTGCACGGCGGCGCCCCCGGTGGGCAGCGTGGCGACCGGCTGGCCCGACGTGGCGTCGAAGACACGGAGCTGGAAGTGGCTGTTGTCCACCTCGGTGGCGACGATGCGCTGCCCGTCGGGCGAGAAGCGCGGGTTCGACAGGAAATGCCCGTGGCCTTCCTGGTAGACGACGCGCGCCGCGCCGCTGGCCAGGTCCAGCACCGCCAGATCGTGGTGGTCGCCGTCGGCGCGCGAAAAGACGTACCGCTTGCCGTCTGGACTGATCGCGCCGCCCGGGCCGTGCAGATCGGGG
>DATLVT010000427.1:0-11317 GCA_035577105.1 Polyangia bacterium | reverse complement strand
TCACGGCGATTCAGCCGGCCGCCATCGAGCGCCTCATCGCCTACAACTGGCCGGGCAACATCCGCGAGCTGGAGAACGTCATGGAGCGGACCATGCTGTTCTGTGAAGGCCCCGAGATACGCGAATCGGATCTCCCCCCCGAGGTGATGCCCCACGCCCCGCCCACCGCCGCCGGGATCGCCGCCGCCGCCGCGGCCGCGGCCTCCGAGACAACGCTGCCCGGCATCGCGCCCCCATCGTCGACGGCCATCCCCTCCGCCGGCGGTTCGTTGAAGGAAGCCGTTCGCGCCGAAACCGAACGCGTCGAACGGGGCCTCATCCAGCGCGCCCTCGACGAGACCGGCGGCAACGTCACCCAGGCCGCCCGCAAACTGAAGATCTCCCGCAAGAGCCTCCAGACCAAGATGAAAGAATTCGGTTTGAGAGACACCACCGCTCGGGAAACCTAGGAGCTCTCGCTGCGCCCGCGGCGCCATGTTATTGTCGCCGCACTTTTTCCCCATGAGCTGGTCTCGCTTTGGATGCTTGGCTCTGCCTGCCCTGCTGACCCTCGTGGGAATGACTCCCGCGCGCGCCGCGGAGGTGACCCGCGTCGTCTCCGGGTTCGACGACGGCCGCCACCTGGACATCAACGGCTCGATCTCGTGGCTTCACGAGGCGAAGAGCGCCTATATCAAGCGCGAATCCGAATCCGGCGGGGCGTCACAGATCCAGCTCATCAAGGACCTCAAGTACCTCCAGACCCGCGATGTCCTCAATCTGCGCGTCGACCTGGGCGTCTTCTGGGACGTGGGCCTGCACATCGAAGCGCCGCTGGTGCTGCGCGACGCGCGCAGCCTGGACTTTGACCAGAGCGCCGGGGGCTGCATTTTCCCCGGCGATCCGTCGGGCGCGGTCCCCAGCTGCGTGAACGCCCAGAACTCGACGCTGCTCCGGGATGGGATCTTGCCCGGCGCTGGAAAGACGTCTTACGGCCTCGACGCCCCGCACAGCCGCCCCTTTCAAGATCCGGCGAAGACGGTCTTCCGCGGCCCCAATCGCAGCGGGCTGGAGTCGCTGGGGCTTGGCCTCACCTGGGCCGCGATGAATCAGGCGCGCGACGACACCAAACCAACCTGGACGCTGACCTTCGACGCCAAGTTCGACGTGGGTGGTGACATGCGGTTCGATCCAGCGAACCCGGGCGGCAACAGCGGCGTCGGCCTGGGGTACCACCAGCTGATCTGGTCGACGTTCATCTCCAGGCGCTTTCGCTCCTTCGATCCCTACTTTGGGTTCTGGTACATGTTGCCCGCGCGCACCAGCGGTGGCCCCTTCCAGCAATATCCGGGCGCCAGTTCCAGCGCCCTCGCTCCGCAGCAGCGGGCCGGCATGCAGATCGGCTTCGAACAGATCGCCTGGGAGGTCCCACAATCCTTCCAGCGCGTGACCATCGAGTTTCGCGGCCACGTCGAGGAGCATTTCTTTGGCCGCGCCCAGAGCGAGCTGTGGGAACCGCTGTCGGGGCCGTCCACCTGTCGCACCGACGTCAAGCAATGCCGCCCCGGCCTGGATCAGGACCTGGACGGCGACGGCAAGCCCGATCCTTACCCCGGCGTCACGGAGACCCAGGCCTATGCCACCTTCGGCGGCAACGTCGGCCTGAACGTTCAGGTCGGCCGTCACATCCGCTTTCGCGGCCTGTTCGGTCTGACCGTGGACCAGCCTCACTACATCACCTACGCCGACCCCAAGGAAGCGAAGCCAATCTATCGCGACGAGATTGACCTCCCCGGCCGCCGCTTCAAGGTCGAGGGCACCGAGATCTGGTCGCTGTTCTTACAGGGCGTCGTGCTTTTTTGATTCTGTTTGCCGCTTGACCACCAGCTGATAGATGGCCCGGCGGGGGCGGCCGGTGGCGGCCGCCAGTTGATCGGCGACGTCTCGCACTGACAATCCTTCGGCCAGCAGGGCGTCGGCGCGCGCCGCCAGGTCGTCGTCGGCGCTGTCCTCATCTGTGGCCGTCTCGTCGACACCCGCCACCACCAGGGTGACTTCGCCCAGCGGCCGCTCGTCGCGATAGCGCGCCGCCAGGTCGGCCAGCGGGCCGCGCACGAACTCCTCGTGCTCCTTGGTCAGCTCGCGCGCCACGCAGGCCGGCCGCCCGCCGCCCAGCACCGCCGCCAGATCCTCCAGCGTGGCGCCGGTGCGCATCGGCGATTCATAGAACACCAGCGTGAAGGGCAGCGCGCGCAGGGTCTCGAACAGCCGCCGCCGCGCCCCGCTCTTGCGCGGCGGGAATCCGAGAAAGACAAACCGATCGGTCGGCAAACCGGCGCCCACCAGCGCCGCCAGCAGCGCCGACGCCCCCGGCACGGGGACCACGCGCGCCCCGACCGCGATGGCCGCCGCCACCACGCGAAAACCAGGGTCCGAGACCAGGGGCGTGCCCGCGTCCGATACCAGCACCACGTCGCCCCCCTGCGCCAGCGTCGCCGCCAGCTCCGACGCCCGCCCCGACTCGTTGGCGTCAAAGCAGGAGATCAATCGTCGCTCGCCCAGCGCCACGCCCAGCTCGGCCAGCAGCCGCCGCGCCGTCCGCGTGTCCTCGGCGGCGATCACGGGCGCCGTGCGCAGAAGGTCCGCCGCGCGCGGCGTGAGATCAAGCCGGTTGCCCAGCGGCGTGGCCACCACGAACAGCGTGCCGGTCGCCAACGTCAGCCGTCAGCCGTCAGCCCGCTGATCTCGACCGCGTCGCCCAGCTCGGCCTGCAGGAAATTGCGCAGCTTCTTCTTGAGGCGCTCCTCGATCTGGCGGGCGCGCTCCCGGCTGACGCCGTATTTCTCCCCGATCTCTTGCAAGGTCGCCGGCGCGTCGCTGAGCAGCCGTTCGCGGAAGATGTCCAGCTCGCGGTCGCGGAGCCGTTCGCTGAACAGGCTCAGCTTCTGGCGCAGCAGCTCCTGAAACTCGCCCACCTCCGCCTGAACATCGGGCTGCACGGCCGCCGCCGCCGGCACGAAATCCCCCTGCGATCGTTCGGCCCCTTCGTCGCCACGCACCGGCGAGTCCAGCGACATCTCCGACGACCCCAGCCGCCGCTCCATCTCGACGACGTCCTGCTCGGTGACGTCCAGCGCCGCCGCCAGGTGGCGCGCCTCCACCTCCAGCCCCGACTTCTCCAGCTTCTCGCGCTCCTTGCGCAGGTTGAAGAACAGCTTGCGCTGGGCCTGCGTGGTCCCGATCTTGACGATGCGCCAGTTGGCCAGGATGAACTTCAGGATGTAGGCGCGGATCCACCAGGCGGCGTACGACGACAGCTTGACCCCGCGATAGGGGTCGTATTTCTGCACCGCCTGGATGAGTCCGATGTTCCCTTCCTGGATCAGATCCAAAAGGTTTTTGTGGGCGCGCCGATACTCCTGGGAGATCTTGACCACCAGACGCAGATTGGCCGTGATGAGGCGCCGCGCCGCTGCATCGTCGTGGGTCTTGGCATATTTGACCGCCAGCGTGTGTTCCTCCTCTCGGTCGAGGAGAGGATGGACACGCAGCTCCTGCAGATACGACACCAGGGCCGACGAGCTCATCAGCGGGGACCGAGCCGCTGCGGGCGCCGGTTCGGCGGCGTCGAAATCGATCACCATGGAACGGGCCTCGCCCGCGTCGTTCTCCGGGCTCAGCGCGGCCAGTGCTTCCGGCGTGGCGGCAAAGGCGGCCATCTCGTCGGCGGCCGGCTCGGCGCCTTCCAGCTCGTCGTCGCTTTCCTCAGCCGGGTCCGGAGCAGCGGCGGCGGTCGGCTCGTCACGCTGCCGGTCACGTTGTGCCGCGCGTTTGCTCCTCGAAGCCATGGGGGCGGGTGAGTATACCCAACCGATGGGGCCTTTGTCCGATAACGTTCATGCCGCGCGCAGCGATGCGGATTACTCAGTGCGCGTCGGCGTCCGGCTGGCTATGATTGAAAGGTTCTATGGATCTCCTCGACGACCCGTCACCTGATCCATCCGGTCATCCATCCCACTTGCCCGCACAAGGCGCCTCCCCCGGGGGCGCTCCCTCTCCTTCTCACTCGGAGTCGCGTATGCGCCGGTTCAGCAAGATCTTGGCATTCACGGTCGCATGCAGCGCGGCCCTGGTCCTGACCATTCGCCATGGGGGCGATGGCATCCGCGTCGGCGCGGACAACACCTTGCGGGCGGCCGTGCGCAGCGCCGCCGGCAAGTATGATCTGTCGCAGCTGCCGATCTTCTCGAAGACGCTGTTCTTCGTCCGCGAAAATTACTTCGACAAGAACCGGCTGGACCCGCGCCGCATGCTGGTGGGCGCCCTGGATTTCGTCCAGCGCGACGTCCCGGAGATCCTGATCGACCGCTGGCCAGAGCGCGACCCCAAGCAGGTCACCGTCAAGGTCAACGGCCAGCAGCGCAGCTTCTCCATTGAAAAGGTGGACGCCCCCTGGAGCCTGCGCACCACGCTGCAGGACATCTTCCGTTTCGTGCAGCCCAACCTGCAGCCCGTCCCTGAAAAGGAAGAGGCGCGCCGGCTGGTCGAGATCGAGATGGCCGCCACCAACGGCATGCTGCAGACGCTGGATCCGCACTCGGTCCTGCTGGACGTCGAGACGTACAAGGACATGCGGACGCAGACCCAGGGCAAGTTCGGCGGCCTGGGCATCGTCATCGAGATGGACAAGAAGAACCGCATCACCGTCAAGCGGCCGATGCCGGACACGCCCGCCATCCGGGTGGGGATCAAGGCCAAGGATCACATCGTCCGCATCAACAACGAATCCACCGTCAACATGACGTTGAACGAGGCAGTCGAGCGGCTGCGCGGCGACGTCGACACCAACGTCGACGTCTACGTGGAACGGGACACCGCCCCCGGTGTGAAAAAATTCACCATCACCCGCGCCTTCATTCGCCCGCCCTCGATCGATCCGCCGGCGCGCGTGATGCTGACCCCCGCCGTGGGCAATCAGGCGGCGACCAAGATCGGGTATTTCCACCTGCAGCACTTCTCCGCCAACAGCGCCAGCGATCTCAGCGACGCCCTGGCCATGTTCGAGAAGGAGAAGGTCAAAGGGATCATCATGGACCTGCGGGGCAACCCGGGCGGTCTCTACGAGCAGGCCCAGAAGGTGGCCGACGCCTTCATCGATTCGGGCACGCTGGTGTCGATGGTGGGCGCCGGCGGCGCGCACCTGAAGGACGAGACCGCCACCAAGAGCGACCGCGAGCCGAAGGTGCCGGTGGCCGTGCTGGTCAATCAGAACTCCGCCAGCGCGTCCGAGATCGTCTCGGGCGCCATGAAGAACCTGGACCGGGGCGTGGTCATCGGTGAAGGGACCTTCGGCAAGGGCTCGGTGCAGGTGCTGTTCGACATCCCCTCGCCGATCTCGTTCGGCGACAAGTCCGACGACGACAAGCTGGGGCTGAAGCTGACCACCGCGCAGTACCTGACTCCGGGCGACATCTCCATCCAGGGCGTGGGTGTCATCCCGGACATCGAGACCGATCCGCTGCTGGTCCAGAAGGACGGCGAGCGGTCGTGGATCAGGCTGCAGCCGTCGGCGCACAAGCGTCGCGAGGCCGATTACGAGTGGCACCTGGAGCACCCCAGCGTGCGCCGCGGTGAAAAGCCGCTGGACACCATCTCGTACCTGTTCGTCCCCAAGACCACGGACAAGCGGCCCCACCCGGACGACGACGAAGAAGCGACGGCCGATCCCGACGACACGCCGGAGCCCGAAGAGGACGCCGACCTCAAGAACGACTTCCTGATGGACTTCGCCCGCGACCTTTTGGCCCAGGCCAAGACCATGAAGCGGCGAGAGCTCGTGCAGGGGTCGAAGGCGTTCCTGGACAAGGTGCGCGCCGCCGAGGACCACAAGGTGGCCCAGGCCCTGGAAAAGCTGGGCGTCGACTGGAGCCAGGCGCCCGCCACCGGCGGACAACCGGCGCAGCTGCAGCTGACCTTGCAGACCGTCGGCGACGCCGGCGCCAAGATCGCCGCCGGCGCGGTGGCCAAGGTTCGCGGCACGGTGAAGAACGTGGGCGGCACCGCCGCCTACCGGGTGCGCGCCCTGCTGGAGAGCGACAACCCCATCTTCGACGAGAACGAGATGGTGTTCGGCAAGATCCCGCCCGGCGAGTCCAAGACCTATGACCTGTCGGTCAAGGTGCCGTCCTCTTCGTTCACGCGCACCGACGTCCTCAAGGGGACGCTGTTCTCCCAGCGCGGGGTCTCGACCAACACCAGCGCGTCGGAGATGACCCTGAACATCGAGGGCAAACCCCGCCCCATGTTCGCGTACACCTACCAGACCATCGACGATCAGAAGGGCAGCAACCGCGACGGCCAGGTCCAGCGCGGCGAGCAGGTGCGCACGCTGGTCACGGTGAAGAACATCGGCGTCGGCCGGGCCATCCACACCGAGGCCGTGCTGCGCAACGGCGCCGGCCAGGAGGGCCTGCTGATCAGCGCCGGCCGTTTCGACGCCAAGGACATGGCTCCCGGCGAGACCAAGACCTTCTCGTTCGTCTACGAGATTCGCCCTGACTTCCGCGGTGACGAATACCAGCTGGAGCTGGCGGTGGGCGACACCACGCTGGGTGAATCGGTGACCGACAAGATCAAGGTGAAGATCGCCGGCGCCGGCCCCGCCCCCGAGGCGAGCGTCGGCACCGCCACCGTTGCCCGCGAGGGCGCGGCCGTGCGCGAGTCCCCCATCGACGGCGGCCTGGTGGTGGGGCGCGCCACGAAAGGCAGCGCCTTCAAGGTCACCGGCAAGCTGGGCGGGTTCACGCGCATCGAGCTGGACAACGGACGCTCGGCGTTCGTGTCGACCGCCGACGTCAGCATGGGCGGAACGCCCCACGGCAGCATCAAGCCGGAGTGGCAGGTCACGCCCCCCCTGTTGACGGTGGCCGCGCCGACCATGACCACCGGCGACACCGTTCACATCACCGGGCACGTCTCGGACGACCGGGTGGTGCGCGACGTCTACGTGCGGGTCTGGAACCGCAACGCCAAGACGCCGATGAAGAAGGTCTTCTACCAGCCCAACAGCCTGGTCGGCGATCGGTCCAAGATGGACTTCGCCGCCGACGTGCCGCTGTGGCCGGGCAGCAACATGGTGCAGGTCTTTGCCCGCGAATCGAACGACGTGCAGTCGCTGCAGACGGTGGTGGTCCTGAAACGCACCGGCGCCAACCTGGTCGCCCAGCCCTCCGAGGCGGCCGGCAGCAAGGCCGCCCCGACCCCGTCGTTCCCGCCCGAAAAAGCCCAGCGCGGCACAAAAAAGTAACGGCAGCTCTCGATCAACCGACGGGCGACGATCCTGCGGGAACTTCGCCCGTGGTAGTTTTCCTGCGCTGATGGGGAGACGGACACCGCTTTTCGCCGGGGCGATCTGTGGCGCGCTCGCCGGGGCCGCCGTGGGGATCGCCGACGGCTGTCGGGCGGCCGCGCTGGTCGGTCTTGATGCCCGGGCCATGATGGCCAGCGCCGCGCTGGCGGCGACCGTCGACGGGCTGGCCGGGTGGCTGCTGGGCGGCCTGCTGGAGGTGATGGTTCGCTGGACGCTGTGGGGCCGCGCCGCCCGCGCGCCGTTCTGGGCGCGCGCCATCGCCTTCGCGCTGGGCGGGGCGGCCACCGCCGCGGCCGTGCTGGCGGTGCAAATGACCACCGACGCCCGCCACAACCGGTTCCTCGCGGCCGGGCTGGTGGCGCTGGCGGCGGTCGCCGCGGGCGGTCTGGCGGCGCTGCTGGCGCCGGCCCTGGCGCGGGTCCTGGGCGCCTGGCGGGCTGCCGACCGAAACCCGCGTCCCATCACCGCCGGCGGGTTGTTGCTGGTCCCGGCGACGGCGGCGCTGGTCGCCAGCGCCCTGTTCGCGCTGGTCTGGCGCACCACCCTCCCGGTCCGTCCCGGGCCGGCCCTGGCCTGGCGAGCGGGACTGGCGGCGCTGGCTCTTGTTCTGCCGTCGCTGCTGGCGACGGTGGCGGTGGCGCGCTGGCGAATCGCTCCGCTTCACGCGGCCCTGCTGGCATTGCTGATCTACGGCGGCGCCGGCGTGGCCGCTGTCCGCTGGTCGTGGTCCGATAACTTGCGGTTTGCGCCCTGGGTCGACATCACAGTGGGCGCCGCCATCGTGGTCGTCGGGGTGATCCTGGTCGTCGTGCTGGGCGCGCAGCTTCCCGCCAGCGCCGGGCGTCGCCTCGGTCTGGCGGCGGCGCTGGGTCCCCTGGCCGCCTTGATCCTGTCCCCGGTCAGCGCCTCTGAACCGGCGCGCAAGGCGGGCCTGGCCCGCGCTGCCTTCGTCGGGCAGGTGCTGGCCGCCGGCCGCGAGCTGCTGGATTTCGACCACGACGGTTACGCCCGGGCCCTGGGCGGCGGCGACTGCGACGACAGCGATCCGGGCATTCACCCGGGCGCCGTGGACATCCCCAACGACGGCATCGACGAGGACTGCGACGGCCGCGACGGCGGGGGAGCCGCCCTGACGCCCGCGCGCTTTGCGCCCGTCCCCGAGTCAGTGCCGCGCGATCTCAACATCGTCTTTCTGACCATCGACACCCTGCGCGCCGACCACCTGGGCTGCTACGGCTATGCGCGACCCACCTCGCCCGAGCTGGACAAGCTGGCGGCGTCGTCGACGCTGTTCGAGAACGGCTGGGCCCACGCGCCGTCGACGCGCTACTCGATGCCGGCCATCGCCAGCGGGCGCTGGCCGTCGGCCATCGACTGGGACGAATCGATCTGGTGGCCGCGCCTGGCCACCTCCGTGCGGACGCTGGCCGAGGCGATGCACGACACCGGTTATTTCACCGCCGGCATGTTCAGCTTTGACTACTTCGCCCGCCAGGACCGGCGCGGGTTCGAACGAGGCATGGACCTTTACAGCACCGCCCGCGCCGCCCTGCACGTCGCCGTGAACGGCCCCATGGAATCGCGCGGCTCGTCGTCGCGCGAGATGGCCGACGACGCCATCGCCTTTCTGAACGGGCACCAGAAACAGAAATTCTTCCTGTGGCTGCACTTTTACGATCCGCACCTCAGCTATGAACCGCACCCGGAGGTCCCCAGCTTTGGCAGCGCACGCGCCGATCTCTACGACGGCGAGATTCGCTTCACGGACATGCACGTGGGCCGGGTGCTGGCGCGATTGAAGGACCTGGGTCTGTGGGAGCGCACGGCGGTGGTGGTCACCGGCGACCACGGCGAAGGGCTGGGTGAACACGGCATCACCGAGCATGGCTTTGATCTGTACGAACCGCAGACCAAGGTCCCGATGATCATGCGCGTCCCGGGCCTGCCCCCGCAGCGTTCGAAGCTGCCGGTCGGCCACGTCGACCTGGCGCCCACCATCTTGAACCTGGCCCGCGGCCACGAAGAGAAGAGCTTCATCGGCCGGTCGCTGGTGGGCGAGCTGGCCGGGCGTCACGAGGTCGGCCTGGACGAGTTCCCGGTGTTTCAAGAGGTGTCGTCCGAGCGCGGAAAGAAGCGCGCCCTGGTCAGCGCCTCGCGGCACCTGCTGTGGAACTGGATCCCCGGCGACACCACCGAATGCTACGACCTGACCAGGGATCCCGCCGAGGCGTATGACCTGTGGGGGGGCCGGCCGGACAGCGCCTGCGTCATTCTCAAGGACAGACTGAAGGACATGGTGTCGATGCTGGCCTTGCCCGCCGGGTACGCCGACAAGCTGGCCCACGGCCTGATCCCGGTCGGCGCGCCCGCGCCGCGGCCGCAGTTCAAGGTCGACGCCATGATCGGCGACCAGGTGCACGTCCTTGGCTATGACCTGACGCCGCCCACGCTGACCCCGGGCGGCGCGGTGACCGTGACCTATTACTTCGAATCGAAGAAGCGCCTGGCCGACGGCTGGCGGATGTTTTTTCACCTGGAAACACCGGCCGGCTTTCGCAACGTCGACCACGTCCCGGTGGACGGCCTTCTGCCGGTGGAAAGCTGGCATCCGGGGCAGCGCATCCGCGACCAGCAGAGCATCGGCGTGCCGGCCGGCTCGCCCCGCGGGCCTTACACGCTGTACATCGGGTCGTTCAAGGGGGCGGGCCGTTTGAAGGTGACCCCGCCCGCGCTCACCGACGGGCACGACCGATTGAAGCTGGGGACGTTCGTCGTGCGATGAGCGATCTTTTGCGATAGTCTGCCCGCCTCGTGGAAGGAGTCCCGGAAGCGCGCGCGCGGCCTTGGCCCGCCAGAGAACCGGCCGCGCGCCTGGTGCTGGCCGGGGCGGTCGGCGTCGCCTGCCTGGCGCTGCTCGAGACCGCGATCGCCCTCATCGCCCCGTCGCGGGCCCCCGCCGACGGTGACTGGCAGGGCGTGGCCGCCGCGGTGCGGGCCGGTTTTCGCGCCGGCGATCTGATAGTCGCCGCCCCCGCGTGGTCCGACGCAGTGATGCGGCAGTACCTGGGCGACCTCATCCCGGTCGGCGTGGCGGGCCGCCTGGATGACGCCACCTTCGCCCGGGTCTGGGAGGTCAGCCAGCGCGGGGCCCAGACCCACCAGGCCGGCACGGTCGCCTTGCAGCAACGCTTCGGCGCCCTGACCTTGCGCCGCATCGAACGACCGGCCGCCACCGTCGGCTACGATTTCGTCGAGCACTGGACCGACGCCGGCGTCAGCCGGATCGATCGCACCGGTTCGGTCGTGGGCTGCGCCAGGAGCGGCGATCGCATCCAGTGCCCCGACGTCAGCTGGAACTTCGTCCGCCGCCAGACCGTCGAGGTCGACACCCACCTGCACCAGGCGCTGCTGGCGCAGCCAGTGGGCGGCTCCACGGTGGCCGTCGAATTTCCGGCCGTGCCGCTGGAGCGGGAGATCACCATCGGCACCGGGATGCACGACGTCTGGATGCGCAAGGCGGCGCGCGGCACCGTCGACCTGCAGGTGGTCATCGACGGTCACCCGGCGTGGAAGATCACCACCGGCAACGACAGCGGCTGGAAGCTCTCGCACATCGACACCAGCGCCCTGGCCGGGCGCAACGCCACCGTCCGCTTCGAGATCACCTCGCCTGCCCCCTACGCCCGCCATTTCGTCTTCGCCGCCGAGGCGCGCCGCTGATGTCGCTGCCAGCACGCAGCGGCGGGCGCGGCCGCGATCGCCTGGTGGCGCTTCTGGTGGGCCTGGTCGCCGTGGCCTGGCTGCTGGGCGTGGAGGGGCGCGAAGGATTCGGGCGCGACGAGGGCCAGTACATGCGCGCCGGCGAACGTTACTGGGGCTGGTTCGAAGAGCTGGGCGCCAACCTGAAGCGCGGTCAGGGGCGGCAATCGTTCACACCTGCCGGCATCGACCGATACTGGAGCGACAACG
>DATLVT010000426.1:0-3234 GCA_035577105.1 Polyangia bacterium | reverse complement strand
TGGGCGATCCCGCCGGCCAGCCGCCCCACCGCCTCCATCTTCTGGGCCTGACGAAGCTGCTCCTCGGTTTGCCGCAACAGCTCGGCGGCGGTCCGTTGCGCGGTCAGATCTCTCGCCGCCTTGGAGACGCCGACGACGGTGCCCGACGCGTCCAGTATGGGAGCCAGCGAAATGGAGACGATGACGTCGGTTCCATCCTTGCGACGACGAACGGTCTCGAAGTGATCGACTCTTTCTCCAGCCAGGACGCGGTCCATGAGGGCTTGCTCTTCGTCGACGCGATCCGGAGGGATCACGATGGCGATCGGTCTTCCGATGGCCTCGTCGCTGGAGTGGCCGAACAGGCGCGCGGCGGCGTCGTTCCAGCTGGTGATCGTCCCGTCGGGCCGCTTGCTGACGATGGCGTCATTCGCGGTCCGGACGATGGCTGCCAGCAGGGCCCGGGTATGCTCGGCTTCGTGGCGATCCGTGATGTCCTTGATCACCGTGATCCGGGCGCGCTGCCCGGCGAACTCGAAGGACCGCGTCGTGTATTCGGCGACGAACTGGGAGCCGTCCTTGCGACGATAGCGCGAGACCCCGGTGACCTGGGCGTCTCCCCAGGCGGCCAACCTTGTTTTCGCGGTCTCCCGCTCACCAACAGCATGCTCCGACACCGTCAGCTTCATGAACTCGTCGTGGCGATAGCCGTAAAGCAGCAGGGCCGCTTCGTTCACGGCCAGGGGGGCCAGGGTGTCCACCGCGAACACGAAGAGCGGCAACGGACTGGCTTCGAACAGCAGCCGATGAGCCTCTTCCGACTCGGCCAGCGCGCGGTTGGCCCTGACCGCAGCCGCGTGTGAGGCCCGTTCCGCAGCGAACGAACGCGCGTTCGTGATGGCCAGCGACGCGTGCGCGGCGACGTCCTCCAGCAGATGAAGGTCGTCCTGGTTCAGCGGACGTTGCGCATCGCTGCGCGTGACGCTGACGACGCCGATGATCTGACCGCGGCAGAGCAGCGGCACAACCACCAGGCTGGTGATGTGCTGGCGCTCGACCGACGATCGACGCTGGGGATCAAGGTTGGCCAGCAACCGCGCCGCATCGACGACCGGAATCAGCACGGAGACGCCGGTCGCCGCCACCTGGCCGGTGACGCCTTCGCCAACTCTTTGTGGATGAGTGCTGGTCGCCTCCCGGGCCAGCGCGATCAGCCCCGGATCGGGGTGATGAATCGCCGTGGGTGGTTCCAGATACAGCCCATCGGTGCTGAGCAGGCGAATGACGCAAAGGTCGCCGAACAGATCGCCCAGTCGCCGCGCAACCAGAGGAATCAGCCCGTCATAGTCGTCCGTGGCGGCGGCGAACTCGCGCGCCAGCTGGGAGAGGAGCCGCAGCCGCTCGGTCAACAGCCCGGCCTCCGGGGACGGGCTGTTGTCCGAACTCGGTGTCAAGCCAGCAATCTATCACATTCAAACTACAGTGCCGGAGACGCCTCAGGGCTTGCTCGGCGGATCCGCAGATACCGACGGCCATGAAAAGGAGCGCTGCACGATGCGACAGGATCTGATAGGACTGCAGCCCTCAATGAAGAGAGCCAGCCGGGACCGCGCATCGATAGAGCAGTTGCTGAAACCCCTTGCCGCCCGGTTCGTCGCGGCCATCGAGGAGCAGATCGCGGTTCAGACGCGGGCCCTGGTGGCCGAATGGTTGAAGCGTGGCGGGGCACGGGCGCCAAAGGAAAAAACGCTGGAGCGAAAGCCGCGCCAGGGCCGGCTCGCCGCCCGTGCGGCGACGATTGAAGCGCGGAAGGTCGCCTCTCCGACGTTGACCTCCGTCATCAAGAAGAAGGCCTCTCGTCGGCCGAGGCCCCGGATCGAGGCGCAGGCGCCGGATCCGGTATACGCCGAGCGGACGGCAGAGTTGAACAGGCTGCGCTCGATCCTGCGGCCGACCGTCCTGCCGAACGTCCTGCCGACTGTCGACAGCCCTGCTGCGGTCGCTGGACCAGCAGCGGAGGCGCCCTCGCCACAGCGGAGTGAGACGGCGGATCCGATGAAGTCCCTGGAAGAAGACGTGCGGGACGCGATCGCCTTCCTGTCCTTGCTGCCGCCGGCGCGCTGTGAAGCGCAGATCGCCGCCTGGGCCGGGCGGGCGCGTCTTTACCAGGAAGATCAGAACGACGGTCGGACCCGGATCGCCGCCGGCCTTCTGCTGGAAAAGCTTCGCGGCCTGGCGCGGGCGATGGGCGCCGGATTCATCGAGGCGCTGAACCCGACGTTCTCGACCAACGATTGGCGCCAGTACATCAAGGCGAAAGAGAAGGCGGCGGCGGCGGAGCCTGGGACGGCCGCGCCGTCGGCCAGTGAGGACAGCGAAGCCCCCGCCGCCGGTGGGGACTACGGCGACATCTGGCGCTAGCGATTGAGCGGCGCACCAGCGCACCAGCGCCGCGGCGTCAGACCAGCGCGCCGGTGACGATCTTGCCCTGGGCGATGTTCTGATCCAGCACGTCGCCGGAGACGCCCAGCGCGGCGCCCAGCGTCTTGCCCATGGCGCCCAGCGTCTCGGCGAACGGGACGTCGCCCCCGCCAGAGACGCCCTTGCCGGTCCTGGAATCGATCGGCTGGGCGTAATAGTCGCCCGCCTTTGGTTCCAGTCCGCCGGTCATGCCGCCGCGGATGCCCTTGCCGATCATGACGGTGGTGTGATGACTGGCCCAGTGATCGCGACCGGTGGTCCCTTTCTTGACCAGGGTGCGGCCAAAGACGTTGTACATCGCGAACGTCACCTGGTCCTGCAGGTTCTGCTGCTGCAGCGTGGTCATCAGCGAGCCGATCTGCTGCACGCCGGTCTCCGTCTGCGGGACCTCTGACTTCAGCAAGCCGGGATCCGAGTGATTGTCGCCGCCGAAGGGGATGTGGATGACCACCACCGGCGACACGTTCATGCGAATCAGGGTGACGGCGGCGGTGATCTGCCCGGTGGCGTCGTTGGTGGTGATGCTGTCCAGCGTGCTCAGCAGCGAATCGGACAGCGACCGCGCTTGCTGGCGCGAGGCCACCAGGTTGTCGAGGTATGCCCGCTGCGCCGCCGTGCCGTGCTCCTTGAGCAGCACATTCATCTGGTCCAGGCTGGCGTCGCGCAGCTTCTGCAGACGCATCAGCGGGCCCTGCGGGTGGGTCAGTACGTCGCGCAACCCGGTGGGGTTCAGGTTGGGCAGCCCGCGGCCGTCGAAGGTCAAGAATTCTCCGG
>DATLVT010000425.1:0-3424 GCA_035577105.1 Polyangia bacterium | reverse complement strand
GGAGTGCGGCTACCTGTTCGAGACCACGACGCGCACCTTGCTGTGCGGCGATCTGTTCACGCAGCCCGGCGCTGACGTTCCGCCGCTGACCGAGGGCGACATCCTTGGTCCCTCCGAAGCGCTGCGCAAGAACATGGGCGGCGTCGCCATCGAGGCGGACACGCGACATTTGATCGAGAAGCTGGCCTCGACCGAGCCCACCACGCTGGCGACCATGCACGGCAGCGCCTTTCGCGGAAACGGACATGCGCTGCTGCTTGCGTTCGCCGACGCCCTGGGCGTGTGAGCGCCGGCGCGGTGTCGCCCACGGGGCGCTGAAAGTGCCGGCCGCCTCCCAGGGCCCGGCCCGAGCGCGTGTGCTAGCGTTCACGCTCGCGATGGACGACGGCGAACGCGACGACGATGCGCAGTTGCTGCGGACGATCGCCTCAGGCGGTGCCGACGCGCGTGCTGCCGAGGCGTCGCTGTGTCGTCGATTCGGGCGGCGCGCCCAGCTTTACGGGCGCAAACACCTGCGCGATGCCGAGCGCGCCGTCGATCTGGCCCAGGCGGCGATGCTGGCCGTGCTCGAGGCGGCGCGGGCCGGTCGCATCGAGGATCCCCTGCGCCTGGACCGCTTCGTGCTGGGCACCTGCCGCCACATCGCCCAGCGCATGCGGCAGGCGGACGCGCGGGTCCAGCCGACCGATCAGGCCGCGCTGGAGTCCTTGGCCGACGTCGCAGCGGCGCCGACGCTGGAGACGGTCGATGCCGGGGCGCTGTTCCGCTGTCTGCGCGGCCTGGAGCCGCGCGGCCGCACGGTCATTCATCTTTCGTTCAACGAGGAGCTGTCCAGCGAGGAGATCGCCGTGCTGGTCGACACCACGGCCGGCAACGTGCGCGTGCTGAGGCACCGCGCCCTGGGCCAGCTGCGCCAGTGTCTGGATGCCCACAAGGAGGCCATCAAATGAGCGCGCCCTGCGCGAGGCCGATCTCATCGGAGGAGCTGGTCCGTTACTGGGCCGGCGATCTGGATCCCCAGCAGACTGACCGCCTCGACGAGCACCTGATGGGATGCGAGATCTGCTCGCGGGCGTCGGAGCGCATCGCCGCCGTCAGCGAAGGTGTTCGCGCCATGATCCCGGTGTTTGTCACCCGCCAGCGTGTCGCCGGGTTGCGCGCGCGCGGGTTGCGCATCGTCGAGAATCCCGTGGTGGCCCAGCAACGAAAGACGGCGGTCTTTCCGCTGGGCGCCGACCTGCTGCTCCATCGTCTCAGCGTCGACCTGTCGCGCGCCACGGCCGTCGAGGTCAAGGTCAGGGACGAGAGCAGCGGCGAGGTCCTCATCGTGGATCCTCGGGTCCCCTTCGATCCGACCGCGGGCGAGATCCTGGTCGCCTGCCAGCGACACTTTGGAGAGATAGCGCGCACCATCCTCTTCGAGGTTTCTCAGCGCGATTCCTCGGGCGCCACCCAGGTGTCGCACTTCGCCATTCCGCACGTCTTCGAAGCACAGCCCGCGGGCGGCTGAACCATGTGCTAGAAGAGTTCGTGAGCGACACGCCATCACCGGTCGCCTTGGTCGATCACCGCCGCCCGGATCGCCCGGCGTTCTACTGGCTGGCCACGGTGGCGCTGCTGGTGGCGATGCTGGCCCGCGCCCAGACGATTCTGATCCCGGTGGCGTTGTCGGTGGTCGTCGCCTTCGCCCTGGGACCGCTGGTGAAGCTGCTTGAACGCAGACTGGGACGGCCGGTCGCCGTCGCCGTGGTCGCGGTGGTGGCCCTGGCCGCGGTGGCTGCCTTCGGTTACCTGCTGGAACGCCAGCTTGTCGATCTGTCCGCGCAGATGACCAAGTACTCTGATTCGATCGGGAAAAAGGTGCTGGCGCTGCGGGGCCCGGAGGGAGGCGCCTTCTCCGGGCTGTCCAAGAGCATCGACAGGGTGGTCAGCAACCTGGATGAAAAGATCGCGGCCAACAAGGACGCGCGTCCGGTCCGGGTGGTTCCCGCCGAGGCGACCGCCATGGAGCGCATCCAGGACAGCCTGGCGCCCATCGCCGAGCCGCTGGGGCGGGCGGTGATCGTCCTGGTGCTGGTGATGCTGCTGCTCATCAGGCGCGAGGACATCCGCGATCGGTTCATCCGTCTGGTCGGCCGCGGTCACGTCACGCTGACGACGCGCACCCTGGACGAGGCCGGGCAGCGGATCAGCCGCTTTCTGGCCCATCAATCCGCGATCAACGGCGCCTTCGGTGTGGTGATCGCCCTGGGCCTGGCGGCCATCGGGATTCCCTATGCCCCGTTGTGGGGCTTCGTGGCGGCGATTTTTCGTTTTGTCCCGTTCGTGGGCACGCTGATCATGATGATCTTTCCGTGCACCCTGGCCTTCGCGGTGTTTCCGGGGTGGTGGCAGCTGGTGGCGACGGTGGGGTTGTTCGTCGGGCTGGATATGCTCACCGGCTATGTCGCGGAGCCCATGCTCATCGGCGCCAAGACAGGCGTCTCCTCCATGGCCATCCTGGTGTCCGCGTTCTTCTGGGCCTGGCTGTGGGGCCCGGTCGGCCTGGTGCTGGCCACGCCGTTGACGGTGTGCCTGGCGGTGCTGGGAAAACACGTCCCCCGCCTGTCCTATCTGGCGGTCTTGCTGGGAGACGAGCCTGCCCTGGAGGACGCGTTGGTCCTCTATCACCGGCTGCTGTCCGGTGACGAGGAAGAGGCCGAGGAGATCCTGCGCAAGCGTTTCCGCGCGTCGCCGCGGGGCCAGGTCTTCGACGAGGTGATCATTCCCGCCCTCCTGCTGGCCGGTCGCGACCGCGTCCGCCTGGAGATCAGCGAGGTTGACCATCAAGGCGTCCTGAGGACGATCCGCGCTCTGGTCGAGGTCCCCAAGGTGGGCGTCGTCGCCGGCGCCGATGCCCACTCCGACAGCGAGGTCGTGGCGCCGCTGCGGGTCCTGGGCGTCTCGTCACGCAGCGCCACCGACGAGACCATCTGGGACATGCTGTCGCAGCTTTTTGACCCGACCAAGGTCCAGCTGGAATCGGTGGGGTCGGCGTACCTGGCGTCGGAAGGGGCGACCGCCGAGGAGGGCACGTTGCCCGACCTCATGTGCGTCATCGCGATCCCACCGGGCGGCCTCACGCAGGCCCGTTACATCTGTCGACGGCTGCGGGCCAAGTTCGCGACCACCCCCATCCTGGTGATCAGGCCCGGCTTGCAAGCCGACGCCAAGGAGAGCGCGGGAAGGCTGATCGAGGACGGCGCCAGCCAGGTCTGCTTCACGCTGGCCGAGGCGCACACCGTGGCCGAGCAGTACCTGGTACGCGGCGCCCAGACTGCGGCGCCCAAGATTCTCGCCGCGGTGTAGCGGCGCCGGGAGAGGCCGGCCGCCCCCTCGGGCGCCAGCCTTCCACGGCGCCCCAGCCGCGCTAGATCGTCTTGCG
>DATLVT010000424.1:0-3331 GCA_035577105.1 Polyangia bacterium | reverse complement strand
GTACACGATCGAGGCGTCCATTCTGAAAGTGTTCGGGACCGAGACCCTCGACTTCGTCGCCGACGAGTCGCTCCAGATCCTCGGCGGCTACGGCTTCACCGCCGACTATCCCGTCGAGCGCCACTATCGCGATTCGCGAATCAACCGCATCTTCGAGGGCACCAACGAGATCAACCGCCTGTTGATCCCGGGACGGCTCCTGCGCCGCGCCATGAAAGGCGAGCTGCCCATCTTTCAAAAGGCCATGGCCCTGATGGAAGAGGTGGCCGCCGCGAAGGCGACGCCCGCGGGCCCGACCGGTTTCCTTTCGGCGGAGGCCCAGATGCTGGCCGGCGCCAAGAAGACCGCCCTCATGTGCCTGGGCCTGGCGGCCCAGCAGTTCGGAGAGAAGCTGGCCAACGAGCAGGAGATCCTGGGCCTCTTCGCCGACATCGCCATGGACACCTACGCCCTGGAGAGCGCCCTCCTGCGCACGCAGAAGCGGGTCGCCCAGGCCGGCGCCGCGGCGACACGCCTGCAGGAGAACGCCGTGCGCTGCTTTGCGCAGGACGCGATGGATCGCGTCGATGCCAGCGCGCGCAGGATTCTGGCCGCCTTGTTTCAAGGTGAGAAGTTGCGCCCGTATCTGGACGCGCTCAATCGGTTCACCGCGAGAGAGATCGTCAACACAGTGGAGTTGCGGCGGCAGATTGCCGTCGCTGCTAGTGAACTCGGAAAGTATCCGCTGGACTAAGCACGGCTTGCCGCCGCGCAGATATGGGAGGTTCCAAATGGATCGCACGAAGCGTGAATCAACGTTTGTCAGTGGCAAGGTGGTGCCGGCGCTGATCGCTGCACTGCTGGCCTCCGCCGGCTGCGGCGGCGCCAGCAACTCCGAGGTCAAACCCGACGCGGCCAGCGGCTCGGGCGGCAGCACCGCCGGAACAGGCGGAACCAGCGGCGGCGGAAGCGGCGGCACCGTCGGCGGAGGAACGGGCGGCACCGCTGTCGACGGCGGCGGAACCGGAGGCACCGTTGTGGGTGGAAGCGGCGGCGCCAGCGGCGGTGACGCCGGCGGCGGCAGCTGTCCGGCACGCACGGCGTTCACGCTGGGCGTTCACATCGTCATGGACGCGACCTGGGCGGCGACGACCGCCACGCAGATGGGCACCGGGAAGATTCATCTGTGGAACCGCGCCAAGTTCGACGCGACCGGTACCATGCTCAAGGGCGAAACCGCGAACTGCGGCACGGTGCTCCCCGAGTTTGCTCTGAACGCGCTCGGTTCCTTCATCGCACGGGGTAGCAAGGTGTCGATCAGCGTTCCGGATTCGGTGTGGGATGCGCCCACGATTCCCAAGTTTCCGAACGCGGGGATGCTCTCTGGTTGGGATCCAGGCAGCACCCTCAATATCGAACACACGGTCGCGCTGGTCGGCTTGACGATGACCGACCCCATGGTCGCCTGGCCCAAGTCCTACACGGGGCTGGCGATGATGGGGAACGTGACGGTCGACGCCGACGGCGACGGCAAGGCCGGATTCACGGCGATTCCCAAGGACGGCAACGGCTACATCACGCCCCCCACCGACTTCCTCGGAATCCAGACGGCGGACAAGGTCTACCTGGCCTCGCGCACGATCGTCGGACTCAGTGGAAAGATCGACAGCTGCACCGAGCAATCGGGGACCGCTGCCGTGACCTTCTTCGACAGTCACGTGGTCGGCTGCCACGTCAAAGGCGGCGGCGAATGCACGGCCGCGCAGACCGACTTCGTCGATCAGTCGCGCACTGATTACAAGGTGACGACCGGGGTGTTCAACTCCAAGCAGGTGAAAGACGACGCCACCTGCGCCGACGTTCGCGCCGCACTGCCGATGTAATTCGAATGAAGCCAAAGACCATCGTTTTGGTCGGGACGATGGTCCCGCTGCTAGGGATCTGCCTGTCGCGCTCGCCCGCCGAAGCCGCTGGATTTGCAGCGGCGCGCTTCGGTGGGGAGCTGGGCAACGTCACCACCAATACACCGACCGCGCTTTACTACAATCCGGCGGGGATCGGCTTTTCGGAAGGGACCAACGTCTACGTCGACGGGATCCTGGCCCTGCGCCGGGTCACCTACGAACATGCCATGGCCCCCACCGACATGCCGGAACCGGCCGGCGCGGAGGGCGCCACCTTCGGGAAGGCGCAGCTCTTCAATGTGCTGGGCGGGCCTATGCTGGGGGCCACGACGCGGCTTGGAAACTGGGCGCTGGGGGCCGGTCTGATGGTCCCTTACGGCGGAATGGCGCACTGGGATACCAATGACAAATTCAAGAACGACCCCAAATATCCCCAGGCCGCGGACGGCATCCAGCGATGGGACAGCATCGACGGCTCGCTGACCTTCATCTACTTCACGGCCGGCGCCGCGTACCGCTGGGGCCGATTGAGCGTGGGTGCCACCGCGAACCTGGTGCGTTCCGCCGTGGCCAGTACACAGGCGAAGACGCCCGTCGGTTCTGGAGACCCGGACATTGATCGAGAGGGACGCGCCAAGCTGGACGTGGTTGGCTATCAGGGCAGCTTCGGACTGGGCGTGCTGGTCGAGGCGATCGAGAACCGACTGTGGCTGGGCGCCGGTTATCAGGCGCAGCCCGGGCTCGGTCCCATGTCCCTCAAGGGGACGCTGCACACCGTGTATCAGGGCAACGATGCTCCCTTCCACGTCGAGTTCCATCAAGCGCTTCCCGACAGCCTGCGCCTGGGAGGGAAGCTGCGGGTGAACGACATGCTTGAACTGCGCCTCTCGGGTGAGTTGACCCGCTGGAGTCAGATGCAAAGTCAGTGCGTGGCCATCGCAGGAGATCCCTGTCTGGTCGACAGCACTGGCGCGGACGTCACGCCGAATGGCAGCGTCGCTCAGAATCTTCGTCGTCGCTGGAAGGACACTTACAGCATTCACGGCGGCGCCAGCGTCTGGGTGCGTCCCACCGTGGAACTCTTCGGTGGTCTCGCCTTCGAGACCGCCGCCGTCCCCGACAGCACCCTCGATCCCGCCCTCCCCGACGCCAACAACGTCGCGGCCGCGCTGGGAGCCCGGCTGCAACTGGCCGGAACGTACTTCGTGGCCGCGTCTTACACGAACATCCAGTACTTCGCTCGCGACAACACCGGCAAGAGTATCCTGGCGAACGCCGTGACACCGACCAAGCTGCCCGACGGCGGTGGCAAGTACACGCAGTGGATCGGCCTCTTCAACGTCAATTTGCAGAAGCAGTTTTGAGGGGGCTTCCCCCCAGCGGAAACGCTCCCGTCAGAACGCCGGCGCAACGGCGTTGTAATAGGCCCGGTCGACCTCAAAGAATCC
>DATLVT010000423.1:0-4938 GCA_035577105.1 Polyangia bacterium | reverse complement strand
CCGCCGCAGCCGTCAGAGATGCTGCCGCAGTTTTTCCCCTGGGCCGCACACGTGGTCAGCGTGCAGGGGGTCGTGCCGCAGACGTTCGCCGTACCGCCGCCGCCGCAGATCTGACCGTCGGGGCAGCTGCCGCAGGTCAAGGTGCCGCCGCATTCGTCGGGGATGGTGCCGCACCGGGCGCCCTTCTTGTCGCAGGTGGTGGCCGTGCAACCGCAGACGTTCTTGACGCCGCCCCCTTCGCAGGTCTGGTACGCGCCGGTGCACGTTCCGCAGTCCAGGGTGCCGCCGCAGCCGTCGGAGAGGGCGCCGCACTGGCCGGCGGCGCAGGTGGTCTTCTTGGTGCAGCCACAGACATTGGGCGAGCCACTGCCGCCGCAGTTGTTGGGCGCCGTGCAGGAACCGCAATTGAGCATGCCGCCACAACCGTCGGGGATGGAGTCGCAGTTCTTGCCCTGGGCGGCGCAGGTGGTCTTTGTGCAGCCGCACACGTTGGCGGCGCCGCCGCCGCCGCACACGTTGGGATCCTGACAGGCGCCGCAATTCAGGGTGCCGCCGCAGCCGTCCAGGATGGTGCCGCAGTTCTTGCCCTGCCCCGCGCAGGTGGTTGGCTGGCAACCGCAGGCGTTGGGGATGCCGGTGCCGCCGCAGGTCCTGGGCGTCGAGCAGGAACCGCAGTTCAGCATGCCGCCGCAACCGTCGGGAATGGAGTCGCAGTCCTTGCCCTGGGCGGCGCAGGTGGTCTTGGTGCAGCCGCAGACATTGGCGGTCCCGCCGCCGCCGCAGGTCTGCGGTGACTGGCAGCTTCCGCAGTCCGGTGTGCCGCCGCAGCCGTCGGAGACGGGGCCACAGTTCTTGCCCTGGGCGGCGCAGGTGGTCGGCGAACAGGGTTCGGCGCCGCACACGTTGGGTACGCCGTCGCCGCCGCAAAACTGGCCGGCCGGGCAGAGCCCGCAGTCGACGGTGCCGCCGCAGCCGTCGGGGATCTTGCCGCAGTTCTTCTTCTCGGCGGCGCAGGTGGTCTTGATGCAGCCGCAGACATTGGGCGTGCCGCCCCCGCTGCAGCGGTCGTAACCCATGCAGGAACCACACTCCAGCATGCTGCCGCAGCCGTTGGGGATGGAGCCGCAGTTCTTGCCCTGGGCGGCGCAGGTGGTGGGCGTGCACGCGCAGACGTTGGGCATGCCGCCGCCGCCACAGATCTTCGGCGCCTGGCAGGTTCCGCAATCCAGCAGCTTGCCGCAACCGTCGGAGATCTGGCCGCAGCTGAGGCCCAGCTGTTCGCACGTCACCGCAGCGCAGGTCCTGGTGCCGCACTGGTTGGCGCCGCCGCCACCGCAGGCGAGGCCGGTGGGGCACTGGCCGCAGTTCAACACGCCGCCGCAGCCGTCGGGGAGCAAGCCGCAGTTCTTTCCTTCGCCGGCGCAGGTCGTGGGCTGGCAGCCGCAAATGTTCGGCGTGCCGCCGCCGGCGCAGGTCTCGGGCGCCTGGCAACCGCCACAGTTCACCAGCGCGCCGCAACCGTCGGCCAGATAGCCGCAGTCCTTGCCCGAGCAGGTGCGCGCCACGCACGTGCCGGTGCCGCAGACGTTGCCGGTGCCGCCGCCGCCGCAGGTCTGGCCGGCGGCGCAGCCTCCACAGTTCAGGACGCCGCCGCAGCCGTCGGGGATGAGGCCGCAGTTCTTGCCCTGGGCGGCACAGGTCGAACGCGTACAGCCGCACACGTTGGGTTTGCCGCCGCCGCCGCAGGTGCCAAGGTTTCCGCAGGCGCCGCAATCCAGGACGGCGGCGCATTCGTCGGAGACCAGGCCGCAGTTCATTCCTCGCGCCGCGCAGGTGGCGGGGGCACAGGTCATGTTGCCGCAGACGTTCGGGCCGCCGCCACCGCAGGTGGGGCCGCTGGCGCAGGTGCCGCACTCCAGCGTGGCGCCGCAGCCGTCCAGGATGATGCCGCAGGTCTTGCCGGCGGCGGCGCAGGTGGTCGGGCGGCAGACGCCGCCAGGGAGATCGGCGCCGGGCGCGTCCGCCCCGTCGCCAGCCGGACCGTCGGCGGGTGCGTCAACGGCCGCATCGGAGCCGCCCGCGCCGCCGGCGTTGTTCGACCCGCCGGTGCCCGACGGGCTGGCGCCCGGCGTGTGGCACAGATGGTCGTCGCCGCACACCTGGCCGGGCGGGCACGCGCCGCCCATTCCGCACTGCAGTCGCTCGGGATACGTCAGGCCGCGACAGCCCAGTGCGCAAAGGGCGGCGGCCGCTGCTGCCGCCAGGATAGGCTTGAACATAAGGAAGCAGATTTTCCCTGATTCGCCGGGGCGCGAGCAAGGGCTGCCGCGTTGCTGTCGCTGCTGACGTCGTGCGCATGACAATGTTGGGCGGTCCCGGGGAAGGTGACATACTTTGCCGCCAGGCACGTTTTCTAGGCTTTCCAGGACGTTCGTTTGAATCGCATCAGCAAACCGCAATCGGAAGATGAGCCCGCCACGACCGCGCCGAAGCCGGCCGAGGTCGATGCCTTGATCGGCTCCAAGGTCGGCAACTTCCGGTTGGCCGGCAGGGTGGGCGCCGGCGGGATGGGCGTGGTCTACGTCGCCGAGCATGACCTCATGGGCAAGAAGGCGGCGGTGAAGGTGCTCTTGCCCGAGCTGTCCAGCAACAAGGAGATCGTTGGCCGCTTCTTCAACGAGGCGCGCGCCGCGACCAAGATCAATCACCCCAGCATCGTCGACATTTACGACTTCGGTTATCACCAGACCGGCCATGCCTACATCGTCATGGAATTTCTGGCTGGCCAGTCGCTGACGGCGCTGCTGAAGGAGGGCCTGCATTTCGGGCGGGTCCTGGACATCGCCTGGCAGCTGGGCTCGGCGCTGGGGGCGGCCCACCGCCACGGCATCGTTCATCGCGACATCAAACCCGACAACATCTTTGTCATCCCCGATCCCGCCACGCCCACCGGTGATCGGGTCAAGGTGCTGGACTTTGGCATCGCCAAGCTCAGCGCCGAAGAGGGGATGGCCTCGCTGCACACCCGCACCGGCGCGATCATGGGAACGCCTCTCTACATGTCGCCGGAGCAATGCCGGGGCAGCGGGGAGGTCGATCACCGGTCGGACATCTATGCCATGGGCGTCATCATGTTCGAGATGGCCTGCGGCCAGCCGCCCTTTGTTCGCCGCGGGTTCGGCGAGCTGATCACCGCGCACATCTTCGAGGCGCCCCCCCGGTTGTCGTCGCTGAACCCGGACGTGCCGCCGGCGTACGAGGCGATCGTGATGAAGATGCTGCAAAAGGAGCCGCAGAATCGCTATCAGTCCACCGAGGAGATCGAGGCGGATCTGGCCGCCATCAATCCCGAGGCGGTGGCCAACGTGGCGGGCATTCCGGCGCCCGCGGGGATCGGGGGGACGGGGCGTAGCAAGCTGCGCCGTCGGCGTCTGTCGGGCCTCAACCGCGCCACGCCGGCCGAGCTGGACCTCGCCGACGGCGTCACGGATGGTGCTGCGCCGACGCTGGCCTCCCGGAAGGCGCTGCTGGCGCTGGCCGCGGGGGCCGCGGTGGTCGCTGTGATCGTGGCGGCCCTGGTCACGGGTGGCAAGAAGACGGCGCCGACGGTGCCGGCCAGTACGATCGCCGCCCCGCAAGCCGCGGCAGCGCAAACCGCGCCGCTCCCGTCGGTGACGGCGCCCGTGACCGCGCCAGAAGCTCCGGCGCCGCCGCCGGTTGTCGACGACGGCGAGGGGAAGCAACCAAGCCGACGGCGAAGGCGACGGCGCCCGAGGACAAGCCCAGGTCCCACCCCGCGCACGCGCGGAAAGCGGCGGAGGGGACCGCCAGCGGCGAGCAGGGAAAGAAGAAACGAAACTGGGGCGACCTGGTCGACTTTTAGGAGCGCGGAATGGCGACGACGACAGACGGGCGTGCGAAGAGGACGGCCATCCGCGCCGCGGCGCTGGTGGGGCTGCTCATCGCCGCGCGCGTCGCCGTGGCGGCGCCGCCGCCGGGTCCCGCGGCGGGATCGCCGGCCAGGAAGGAGCAGGCCAACCTTCGTTATGATCAGGGCAAGGCTTACTATCGAGCGGGCGCGTTCGATCTGGCCATCACCGAATTTCTGGCCGGGTACGAGATCGATCCGCGGCCAGGGGTGCTTTTCAACGTCGCCCGCGCTTACGAGGAGCTGAAGAACCGACCGCAGGCGATCGCGTTCTTCAAGCGCTACCTCGACACGGCGGGGGCATCGGCGCCGGCAGCGGCCGAGGCGCGGGCGCGCACCGTCGTGCTGGAACGGCAGGTCAAGGACGAGGAGGAGCGCCAGCAGGCCGAGGCGGCGGCCGAGCGCGAGCGCCAGCGCCAGCGTGAACAAGCGGCGGTCGCGCTGGCGACGGCGTCCGCCGCGCCGGCGGTGACGCCGGCCGGCGCCGGTCCTGGCAGCAGCGCCGGTGACAGCAGCCTGACGGCCCAGGCGCCAGCGCCGGCCGCGTCTCCCACGCTGGCGCGCAACCTGAAGGTGGGCGGTCTGGCGGCCGGCGGCGCCGGCGTGCTGTTGACGGGCCTCGGGATCTTCTTCGCCGTGCGCGGCAACAGCCTCAACGACCAGATTCGCTCCGAGATTGATCGGACGCAGTCCTGGTCACCGGAGCTGACCAGCAAGGACGCCGACATGAAATCGGCCAACAAGCTGGCCGCCGTCGCCTTCATCTCGGCCGGCGTGGTCGTGGCCGGCGGCGCCGTTCTCTATGCGCTGGGCTGGCGCGAATCGAATCGCCTGAACGGCGCCGGCGACGGCAGCAGGGTGACCCTGTCGCCGGGCGTCGGGCCGGGAGGCTGGACGTCCGTCGCGCTGCTGGGCGCGTTCTAGGACGCGGCTAGCGGATCGGCTAGCGGGCTTTTGTGCGTTTCTTGCGGCTCTCGGTGGCGCCCGCCTGCTTCATCGAGCCGGAGCTG
>DATLVT010000422.1:0-2155 GCA_035577105.1 Polyangia bacterium | reverse complement strand
CCGGTGGCCGTGATGTTGTCCGTCCAGAACACCAGGCCCGCCTTGGCCAGGAACGGGGCGCCGTAGGAATCGGCGGTCTTTCCGGCGGCCAGGGTGCACATGCCGCTGCCGTCGTTCTTGGCCACGATGGCGTTGAACAGTCCGCTGACGCCGTCCATGTCGGTCTGCAACAAGCTGAAGCGACCGTCGTCCGACGGCACGGCGCTGAGGACACCGCTGGCGATCGTCACCACGCCGGCCGGTTTGGTGGCGTCGGCGATGATCTTGTACGTCCCCTTGCCCGCGCTGAGGTGATCAAGGATGGCCACGCCGCGATCGACGCCCGCCCCGCCCAGCAAGATGTACGAGCCGACGTTCATGGCGACGACGGTCTCGTTGCCACCGGCCGGGAAATCGGCGATGGCCAGTGTCCCCGTGGGATCGACGGCGCTGTTACGCGGCGGATAGTTATAGTTGCGCATCAGGTACCAGTGCTTGCCGTCGGGCGCGATGTCCCACTGGGAGATGTTGGCGCCGACAGTGATCCGCTTGTCGGCCATGCCCACCTCGTCGACCTTGGACACGTACAGCGTCTCGACGTCGGTGGCGGCGGGACCGCCGGTGGAATAGCCAAAGTAGTCACCAGCCGGGCTGAACGCCACCAGCCACTGGCTGGCGTTGGTGGCGGTGCTGGGATAGATGGTGGCGGCCAGGGGCAGCGCGCTGCTGCCGAGGCGCCCGGCGTGCACGTCAAAATGGACGGGATTGGCCGTCAGCGCTTCGTTGTCCACGCACAGGGCGACGTCGGCGGCGGCGAAGCCATCGCAGGTCGAGGCGGTGTCGCCGCTGATCTGACGCGCGGTCGGCCAGCCCGGCCGCCAGGCCATGATCGGCCCGCTGAACGGCTGCACGCTGGCTGGACCGGTATAGAAGATCAGCGTCTGCCCGTAAAAATGATGGGCGAACGGATGAGCGATGCCGCCGCCGGCGGGCGCCGACGTCCACAGCGCGCTGGTCAATCGCGAGCAGCTGGCGCTGGTCCCGTCGCAAGGGACGTCGCCGGCCAGCGCCTTCTCCACGTCGATGACCCACAGATCGGTCTTGCCCAGCTGCGTGCCGGGCAAGCTGATGGCGCACCAGTGATCGGCGCCGGCCGCCGCCTGACTGCAGGCCGAGGTCGGCCCCCCCATGATGTGGGCCTGGCCAGGCAGGAGGCGCTTGGCCAGGGAGAGTCCGCCACCGTCACCACCGTCGGCCGGGGCGCCGCCGCCACCGTCGCGGCCGGCGCTTCCGCCGGCACCGGCGCCGCCGCCGTCAAGACCGCCGGTGCCTGTCGACGAGGAGTCGGGCGCGGCGCTGCCACCACCGCCGCCGCATCCTGCGATGACCAGAGAGGCGGCGGCCACCAGAGCGGCCGTCCCTTGCGTCCGAAAGCCACACTCTGACGTCAGCCAGCGCCGCATGGGCGCAGAATAGCCGAGCGCGCAGCGAGAACCTAGCCGCTAGGGCTTGGCCGGCTCTTTGGCCTTGTCGCCGCCCTCTTTGGGTTTTCCGGCGTCTTTCATGAAGTAACTCTTCAGCAGGGCCTTGTCCTCGGCGGAGAGCTTGGCGTCAAGGTGGAACGGATAGATATAGAACCAGGGCGGCATGCTGCCCGCCTCCACCTGCTCCCAGGCATTCTCCAGGTCGGAACGACGGGTGGCCTCGTCGGCGTCGCCCCACTCCGAGAAATTCAGATGCTCGCGGCCGGTGTGAACGTCGCGCGCCAGCAGCCACGACCCCGGCGCGATGCGCGCGTACAGCGGCCAGCGGGTTTCATTGGTGTGACAGTCAAAGCAGGTCCGCCGCAGGATCGCCTCCACCGCGGGCGGCGCATCCATCTTGAACCGGTCGGAGGGATTCACCCCGACGTGTTTCACCGGCACCAACTGCAATCCGACGAACACGACGATACCGGCAACGATGCCGACGCGCAGCAGCTTCTTCAGTCGCGGTGACATCGGCAGACGATACGCGACGGTGGCCTCCCCGCTCAAGAACCGTTTTTGGCGGACGCCGCCCCACCGTTCGTCAGTTCAGTAACGCAGGGTCCAAAGAGCGTCGACCCCACCCACGCCCGCGTCGCCGAAGATCGTCTCCAGCATCCAGCGGCGCGTCAGACGATATTCGACGTGGG
>DATLVT010000421.1:0-3940 GCA_035577105.1 Polyangia bacterium | reverse complement strand
CGCCATGGCCCTGCACTTCGACGACAGCAAGCTGCACCACGTGGCCGCCAAGTGCGGCGTCTTCGCCGAGACCGACATCGTCAACCTGGTGAAGGCGTCGATCCCGTCGGCGGAGATCATGTGCTCGCTGGCCGACGCCATCGTCATGCAGAACCTGTCGGTGCTGACGCGGGGGAACACCCTGCGCCACAAGGTGCTGCTGCTGGGCGGGCCCAACACCTATCTGCCCTTCCTGCAGGAGTGCTGGCGCAAGCGCATCCCGCAGACCTGGGAAGACCGCGGCTATGCCTATCCGAAGGACGTGCCGCTGGAAGAGCTGATCATCATCCCCGAGAACGCCCAGTACTACGCGGCGTTCGGCGCGGTGATGTACGGCCTGCACGAGGACGTCTCGATCGGCGTCTATCGCGGCCTTGATCCCCTGAACGACTTCATCACCTCGGGGCGCAAGTCAAAGCTGGGCGATTCGGCCGGCCCGGCCCTGTCGCGCAGCACCGACGAGCTGGAAGCCTTCCGCGAGCAGTACAAGATCCCGCGCTTTGAACCGGCCAAGCTGGAGCCCGGGACCCGTGTTCGGGCCGTCATCGGCATGGACGGCGGCTCGACGTCGTCGAAGGCCGTCCTCATCGACGAGAACAAGAACATCCTCAAGAAGGAATACCAGCTCTCCAAGGGCAACCCGATCCAGGACGTCAAGGAGATCCTGGGCCGCCTGCGCGAATGGGTGCGGTCGCAGGATTGCACGCTGGAGATCCTGGGCTTCGGCGCCACCGGTTACGCGGCGGACGTACTGGAAAAGACCGTCAAGTCCGACGTGAACATCGTCGAGACCGTGGCCCACATGATGTCGGCCACCACGTACTTCGGCGACATCGACGTGGTCTGCGACATCGGCGGACAGGACATCAAGGTCCTGTTCATGCAGAACGGTGACATCAAGAACTTCCGCCTGTCGAACCAGTGCTCGGCCGGCAACGGCATGCTGTTGCAGGCCATGGCCGATCAGTTCGGCGTGAAGATCACCGATTACGCCGAGACCGCCTTCGGCGCCGAGCTGTCGCCCAAGTTCAGCTACGGCTGCGCGGTCTTCCTGGACAGCGACCGGGTGAACTTCCAGAAGGAAGGCTATTCGAAAGAAGAGCTGCTGGCGGGCCTGGCCCAGGTGCTGCCCAAGAACGTCTGGCAGTACGTCGTGCAGATCCCGCGCATGGCGGCGCTGGGGAAGAAATACGTCCTTCAGGGCGGCACGCAGTACAACCTGGCGGCCGTCAAGGCCCAGGTCGACTACATCAAGGAGCGCGTCCCGGGCGCCGAGGTGTACGTCCACCCCCACTGCGGCGAAGCGGGCGCCATCGGCGCCGCCTTCGAGACCCTGCGCGTGGTCAAGCGACGCGGTTACTCGACGTTCATCGGCATCGATTCGGCCATCGACATCGAATACGTGTCCGTCAACGACGAGAGCACGCGCTGCCATTTCTGTCCGAACCTGTGCCAGCGCACGTTCATCGACACCAAGACCCCCGCCGGCGACACCGCCCGGTACATCAGCGGCTTTTCTTGCGAGAAGGGCACGGTCGAGTCGGAGGACGCCATGCTGGCCCTGTCCGCCGAGCGCAAGAAGCTGATGAAGCAGTACCCGAACCTGGTCGACACCGAGTCCAAGCTGCTGTTCAGGCACTTTTACGACCAGGCGCCCATGCCCGAGCACGGCGCCAAGAAGATGGACGTCGAGGTCCACAAGATGTTCAGCGGCGTGCGCCGCGTGCAGGTGGAACGCACGTTCGACCGCAGCGACAGCGACGCCTGGAAAAAGCGCGCCCGCATGCGCATCGGCATCCCCAAGGTGCTGAACGTCTGGTCGACGGCTCCCTTCTGGCGCACGTATCTAGAGACGCTGGGGATCCAGAAGCAGAACGTGGTGTTCTCCGACTACACGTCCGAGGAGATGTGGGTCGAAGGCGGCAAGTACGGGTCGATCGATCCCTGCTATCCGTCCAAGGTCGGTCAGGCGCACATCCACAACCTGATCTTCCACCACCACACGCCCGAGCGGCCGCTGCAGATGATCTTCTTCCCGACGCTGACGCACGTGCCGTCGTCCGTGAAGAAGGGGATGGACTATGCCTCCTGCCCCATCGTGGCCGGCGCACCCAACGTCCTCAAGGCGGCCTTCACCAAGGAGGTCGACTTCTTCGCCACGCGCGGGATCAAGTACCTGGATCCGGCCTGCTCGCTGATCGAACCGAACCTGCTGCGCAAGCAGCTCTTCAACTGCTTCCGCGAGCACCTGGGCATCACCGAGGACGAGTCCGATTTCGCCTGCGACCAGGGGTTCGAGGCCCTGCGCAAGCTGGACGTCGAGATGGAAGCCAAGGGTCGGGCCATCCTGGACCAGGTCGAGAAGGAAGACCGCATCGCCATCCTGATGATCGGCCGCCCCTACCACCTGGATCCGGGCCTCAACCACAGCATCCCGGAGGAATTCCAGGTGCTGGGCTATCCGGTCCTGTCGATCCGGGCCATTCCCAAGGATGAACAGTACCTGGCCAAGTACTTTGCCAAGGATCTGGCCGAGGGGCGCATCGAGAGCCCGCTGGAGATCGGCGACGTCTGGCCGGAGAACTATTCGTCGAACTCGGCGCAGAAGGTCTGGGCGGCCAAGTTCGCCGCCCACCACCCGAACGTCGTGGTGCTGGATCTGTCGTCGTTCAAGTGCGGGCACGACGCCCCCACCTACGGCATCATCGACAGCATCATCGGCACGGCCGGCACGCCGTACTCGGCGCTGCACGACATCGACGCCAACAAGCCGGGTGGGTCGATCAAGATCAGGGTCAAGACGTACGCGCACAGCCTGGGGCTGCACAAGGAGCGCCTGGAGGATGTGTCGCACCAGCGCGCCGACATGCTGCACGCCATCGACCGCAAGCGCCTGGCCCTGCTGCAGATGAAGTCGCAGCAACTGACCGAGCGTTCGCAGAAGGACGCCCGGATCGAAGCCCAGATTCAGGATATCACGGAACGCGTGCGGGCCTACGAGCAGTCCAAGAAGCCCCCGACCGACAAGGAACTGCGGGCAACCGCCCAGGACGAAATGAAGCGAGCAGGAATTGTCCAGCTCGGCATCAAGCGCAATGGCGCAGACACCGTGCAACCGATTTCAGCGAGCTAGGAGCCTCTTTATGTCTACTGCCGACCACTCAGCCTTTCGTTTGCCGATCTTGGGTGAAGACATCGACGTCGACGCCGAGCTGCGCAAGCTGGACGACGAGGCCATCAAGGCCGCGGCCCCGGCGCTGAACACCGAGCACTGGTACGACCAGATGGTCAACCCCCAGTTCAAGGCCAGCCAGCGCGAGACCACCACGCTGCTGGTGTCGGGCCTCACCGCGGCGCACGACTACCTGGTCAAGGGCGCCCTGACCGGCCTTGGCTACAAGGTCGAGGTCATCGACATGCCGGACAACGACGCTCTTCGCTATGGCAAGGAGTTCGGCAACCGCGGCCAGTGCAACCCGACCTACTTCACCGTCGGAAACCTGGTCAAGTTCCTGACCGAGCGCGCGCAGAGCGAGCAGCGCTCGCCCAGCGAGATGGTCAACAAGTACGTCTTCCTGACGGCGGGCGCCTGCGGCCCCTGCCGCTTTGGCATGTACGCCACCGAGTATCGCAAGGCTCTGCGCGACGCCGGCTTCGACGGCTTCCGCGTGATGCTGTTCCAGCAGAAGGGCGGACTCAAGCAGGCCACCGGCGAAGAGGCCGGGCTGGCCATGAACCCCGACTTCTTCATGGGCCTGCTGAAGGCCATCATCTCGGGCGACGTCATCAACGGCATGGGCTACCGCCTGCGCCCGTTCGAGATCGAGGCGGGCGCCACCGATCGCGCCATCGAGAAGACGAAGCTCTGGATCAACGACGCGCTCGTAAACGACGACTCCGT